>DASQWY010000225.1:0-5176 GCA_035640005.1 Actinomycetes bacterium | reverse complement strand
ATATCAATGTCGACCAGCGCATAGCCGTCCTTGACGTACTTGCGGCTGACGGTGCCCGTAATCCAGGTGGTGTCGCCAGCCACGTTGAAGCGACGCAACTCGCCGCGCAGCCGCTTGAGGATGGCGTCGTCGCCCATCCAGTTGGTGACGAGCGTCGCCAGCCAGGCAGTCCGCTGCGGGCCATAGTCGTAGGTCCCTGGCACGCCCACCTCCCGGGCGACCGAGTCGCGGTGGTGCCCGATGCCCGTGTACTCGATGCCGCCACCCGCCTCGGGGTTGCGGAAATAGTGGCCGGGGTGGCGCACGGCGCTTTGCAGCACCACGCCGTGGGTGTGGCCACGGCCGCAGCCGACGAGAAAGCCCATGGTGTCCATCAGTGAGAGCGGTCCGCGGGCGATCGCCGGCAGCGCCTCGCCCTCGGCCACGTCCTCCCAGTAGCGCACGTCACCACCCCGGATCTGCCGGTCCTCGTTCAGGACGGCCGCGTCGATCCGGGCGTACTCCTCATCGCTGTACGGGTGCTGCGTCGGCACGTCCCGATACTTGCCGGTCTCCCGCGCCGCCCGCCGCTCGTGGCGCGTGCACCAGCCCAGCGTCTTGGCGATCAGCTCGTCCCGCTGGTTGGTGAAGAGCGCCTCGACGTACTGCATCACGAGCCGGCCGGAGAAGCGGCTCTCCTTCTCCTCGACCCCGACCACCCGCTCGACGCAGTTGACCCGGTCGCCGGGCCGGATGGGCCGGAAGAACTCCCAATCATTGCCGGCGTAAAAGCCGTGCACGCCGGGCAGGCCCCACCGCGTGCGGCCCGGCCAGCCAAAGGCATAGGGGAAGCAGGGATGGCCGAGCTGGGAACCCCAGCGGGTGTAGCGACCGTGCTGGACGTCGCGATAGAGGGGATTCAGGTCGCCGATACCGTTGCAGAAGTTGGTCAAGGTATCGGGCGTCGCGTCCTGGAGATATGGGCCCTCCGGGCGCAGCTTCACGCCATACATCTCCCGGAGTTTCGCGACGCCCTCATCGGTGATCGTGCCCTCCGCCGGGCGCTGCTGCAAAGAGACATCAGGTGAAGACACAGGATTACCTCCTTCTCAAACGACCTAGGTAATGGCCCCGTTCTGGCGCAGCGCCAGAATGTCCACCTCCGGCAGCGCCAGCCACTGCCGCAGCACCGCGTCGGTATGCTGGCCCAGCTCGGGCGCCGCCGCTGCTGGCTCCACCGGTGGTGGCTCGCTGCCGTAGACCACTGGCTGCCGGCTCACCCGCACGGTGTCGCCATCGGGCGTTGGCACTGGCCGGAGCAGCCGGCGCTCATCCACCCAGGGGTGATCGAGCAGACTGAGCACGTCGAGCACCGGACCGTTGGGCACGTCATGGGCGTCCAGCCGCTCGGACCAGTGCTGGCTCGTGTGGGCGGCGAAGAGCGCCGACAGCTCGGCCATCAGCGCGTCCCGGTGTCTCTGCCGCTCGCGCAGGCTGGCGTAGCGCGGGTCATCAGCCAGGTCGGGCCGGCCGATCGCCGCGCAGAGTCCACGCCAGAACCGCTGGTTAAAGGCGGCGACGGCGATGTGGCCGTCCTGGGTGCGAAAGGCGCCCATGGGCACCACCGAGGCGTGCATCGAACCGGCCGGCTCAGGCGGCTTGCCAGTGGCCTGGGGCAAGGTGATATAGTAACTGAGAAAGCTGAAGAGGCAGTCGAACATGCTGACGTCCAGCACCTGCCCGCGCCCGGTGCGCTCCCGCTCATACAAGGCGGTGGTGATGGCCTGGACGGCGTAGAGCCCGGCCACCATGTCGCCGATCGAGAGGCCGCAGCGCAGGGGCGACCCGCCCACCTCACCGGTGACGCTCATGACGCCGGTCATCGCCTGCGTAATCAGGTCGAAGGAGGCGCGCTGGGCGTAGCTCCCGCTCTGGCCGAAACCCGAGATGCTGCACTGGATCAGGCGCGGGTTGCGGGCGCTGAGCGTCTCGGCGCTGAGGCCGTGCTCGTCGAGGACACCGGGGCGGAAGTTGTTGATCACGACGTCAGCCTCGGCGGCCAGCCGCAGTAGCAGCGCACGCCCCTGCGGGTGTTGCATGTCGATGCCGATGCCGCGCTTGCTGTGGTTGACAGCAAGAAAGTAGTGGCTGATGCCGTGCAGGTACGGTGGCGTGCCGCGGGTGGTGTCGCCACGGCCCGGCCGTTCCACCTTCACCACGTCGGCGCCCAGGTCGGCGAGCAGCACGGTGGCAAACGGCCCGGAGAGGACATGGGTGAAGTCGAGGACACGTACCCCCGCCAGCGGACCCTGTGGGCTGTTGCCAGACATCAGGAACCCTCCGACTGGCCAGGAATATTGGGGGCCGGCACGAGTTCCCCCTGTGGGGCGTGGGCGCGTTTGTAGACCATGATGTGGCGCTCGAACTCGATGACAACGGTGCCGTCGTGCTTGTAACCGTAGGTGCGTACGGTGATGATGCCGTACTGCGGCCGTGACCGCGACTCCCGCACTGCCAAGACCTCTGACTGAGCGTACACCGTCTCGCCGGCAAAGAGCGGGTTGGGCAGGCGCACATGGGTCCACTCCAGGTTAAAGCCGTTCTGGCTCAGGTCGGCGACCGTGAGCCCGGTCACCAGGGCGAGGGTGAAGCAACTGTTGACGAGCATCTTGCCGTATGGGGTGTGGGCGGCGTAATCGGCGTTGAAGTGCGCCTGGTTCGGGTTGTGCGTGATACCCGTGAACCAGATGTTGTCCGCGTCGGTGACCGTGCGCCCCAGGGCGTGGCGGATCACCTGGCCCGGGGCGAAGTCCTCAAAGAAATGGCCGGCCTGCGACATGTTTATTCCTCCTCCAAGGCAGGGATTGGGCTGGGGCCGAGGGCGCCGGTGTCGGCGAGCTGCCGGAGACGGGCCGCATCGTAGTGCAGCAGCTCCTGCAGCACCTGGGCCGTGTGCTCGCCGAGACGGGGCGGCGAGACAAACTGCTCCGCTGGCGTCCGCGAGAATTTCATCGGATTCCCCGCCAGCCGCACGCGGAACCCGGCACTGTGCTCGACCTCGACCACCATGTTCTGCGCCAGGACCAGCGGATCAGCCAGGGCCTGGCCGACCGAGTGCACCGGGCCGCAGGGGACGTCGGCCGCTATCAGCCGCTCGGTCCACTGGGCGGTGCTGCGGCTGGCCATGATCGGGTCGATGATGGCCAGCAGTGCGGCCCGGTGTTCCAGGCGTGTGGTCAGGTCGGCGAAGTGGGGGTGGCTGATCAGGTCCGGCCGACCCAACGCCGTGCAGAAGTTGGCGTAGAATTTGGGCGTGTGGGCGACCACGGCGAGCCAGCCATCCCTGGTGCGGAAGGCCTGGTAGGGGACCATGGAGGCGTGGGCGGAGCCGACCGGGCCTGGCTCCTGGCCCGACTGCCAGTAATAGCCGGCGACGTAGGTGTGCAGGGCGACCTGGGCCGCGAGCAGGGTCGTGCTCACCCGCTGGCCCTGGCCGGAACGCGTGCGCTCGTAGAGGGCGGCCAGGATGCCGTGGGCCGCGAACATGCCACCGGCCACATCGCCGATGGGCAGCCCCATGCGGACCGGCGGCCGGCCCGGCTCGCCGGTGAGGCGCATGCCACCCCCCATCGCCTGGATCACCAGGTCATAGCCGGGGCGCGCCGCGGCGGCGCCCTCGTCACCGAAGGCGGTGAGGCTGCAGCAGATGATGTCCGGCTTAATCTGCCGCAGCCGCTCGTAGTCGGCGCCGAGCCGCCGTAACGTCTGGGCGCGGTAGTTGTCGACGACCACGTCGGCGTAGGCGACCAGCTCGTAAAAGACCTGTCGGCCCTCGGGCCGCTTCAGGTCGAGGACGATGCCACGCTTGTTGCGGTTGGCCGAGATGTAGTAGGCGGTCTCGTCGCCATAGCGATACGCCTGCTGGTGACGGCTCTCGTCGCCCTCTGGCGGCTCGATCTTGATCACCTCAGCGCCAAGATCGGCGAGGAGCATGGTACAATACGGCCCTGCCAGGAACCGGGTCAGGTCCAGGATGCGCACCCCTGCCAGGGGTCGTTCCGATCGTGCCTCCACCGGGCGTTCCTCCTTCCACCGCCCCGCCGGCACCGGCTTGCCAGCCAGGGGTTGGTCATGCACACTGCCTGTGATGTGTCACAGCGTCACCACTATCCCCCTGTGAAAAAGCCGGGCTGAGGATACGGGGTGACAGGCCGCAAGTCAAGCCGGGGGCTTTTTGCCCAAGCCGGCGCCTAGGCGGTACAACGCCGATTGGCCCTATGGGGCCACCTTGACGTACTCCAGGTGTGTAAAGAAGCCCGTAATCACCCCCGGAAACGTATACTCCACCACATACTTCGGGTTCACGGCCGCTTCCGCGAACAGCCAAAACAGCGGGATCTCCGCGAACTCAGTGAACTTATGATCCCCAATTTCGCGCAACAACCGGGCCCGCTCCGCCCGGTCCATCACATGGCTCAGCGCCGCCAGGCGCTCCTCAATCAACGGGTGCTCATACCAATAGCCCACCGAATCCCGGGCTTTATGGAGGATGCGTATGGTATCGAGGGCCCGCAACGCATGGCGCGAGGGAAACAGGGCCCCGTGGATGCTCTTGGTGAGATATAACTCCCGGACCCTGGGAAAATCAATTTCCACCAGCTTGGGCGTGAGCCCTACCGCCTGAAAATCCAGCGCCATGGCCTGCCCAATATCCACTTGCTCGGGCAGCCCAGGTAGGGTGTACAGGTACATCGTAAACTCAAACCCCTTGGGATAGCCGGCCTGCGCCAGGAGCGCCTTGGCCTTGGTGGGGTTATAACCGTAGAGATCCTCGGCATGCCTGTCCCAGTCAGGGTTCCAAATCCCAGGCCAGATGACGCTGTCGAGATCCCGGTGATACCCCATGATCCGATGCGGCTGGACCCGCCCGCCCAGGAGGTTATCGCCTTTGGCCTGGCGGTTGACTGCCAGGTTCATGGCCTGCCGCACCTCTTTCTTGACAAAGGGCACACGCGAGTCCAGTTTGTCGGGGGTGGCAAAGTACAGGCCCCAAAGTGCCACTGGTGCTGCATGGCCGGAAGGGTGCTGGAGAGAACTTTCATGCCCTTGGCGACCGCGTCGTGCTGCAAGGCCCGCTCCACGTCCGAGATGTGGACCTCGCCAGCCAACAGCGTCGCCAGCCGGGTCACGCCCTCTG
>DASQWY010000224.1:0-8658 GCA_035640005.1 Actinomycetes bacterium | reverse complement strand
AGGACGGCCGGGCGATCCGGAAGCCTACCGGGCGCGACGCTCGACGCTCAACCGCGGCGGCGGCCCGTGGGGCCAGGCCGGGCGGGCAGCGGCCCCGGCTCAGGCGGAGCGTTCCCGCCGGGTGCGCTCGTTGACCGGCGCCTCGCGGTCGCGCGGCACCAGGGTCGGGTTCACGCCGCGCAGCACCACGTCGGCGGTGATCACGCAGCGGCGCACGTCCTTGCGGGAGGGCAGCTCGTACTGCACGTCGAGCAGCACCTCCTCGAGGATGGCGCGCAGGCCGCGGGCGCCGGTGCCGCGCAGGATCGCCTGGTCGGCGACCGCCTCGAGCGCGTCCTCGGAGAACTCGAGCTCCACCCCGTCGAACTCGAAGAACTTCTTGTACTGCTTGACCAGCGCGTTCTTCGGCTCGACCAGGATGCGCACGAGCGCCAGCTTGTCCAGGGAGTGGACCGAGCTGATCACCGGCAGGCGGCCGATGAACTCGGGGATGAGGCCGTACTTGAGCAGGTCCTCTGGCAGCACGCGGGCGAGGATCTCGCCGACGTCCTTGTCGGCGATGCGGCGCAGGTCGGCGCCGAAGCCGACGCCCTTGCGGCCGATGCGCGACTCGATGATGCGCTCCAGCCCGGCGAACGCGCCGCCGCAGATGAACAGCACGTTGGTCGTGTCGATCTGGATGAACTCCTGGTGGGGGTGCTTGCGGCCGCCCTGGGGCGGGACGCTCGCCGTGGTGCCCTCCAGGATCTTCAGCAGCGCCTGCTGCACCCCCTCGCCGGAGACGTCACGGGTGATCGAGGGGTTCTCGGACTTGCGGGCGATCTTGTCGATCTCGTCGATGTAGATGATCCCGGTCTCGGCCTTCTTGACGTCGTAGTCGGCCGCCTGGATGAGCTTGAGCAGGATGTTCTCGACGTCCTCGCCGACGTAGCCGGCCTCGGTGAGGGCGGTGGCGTCGGCGATCGCGAACGGCACGTTCAGCATGCGGGCCAGCGTCTGGGCCAGCAGCGTCTTCCCGCAGCCGGTCGGGCCGAGCAGGATGATGTTGGACTTCTGCAGCTCGACGTCGCCGCCGGCGCTGGTCCCCACCTGGATCCGCTTGTAGTGGTTGTAGACGGCGACCGACAGGACCTTCTTGGCCTCGTCCTGGCCGATCACGTAGTCGTTGAGGAAGTCGTAGATCTCACGCGGCTTCGGCAGCTCGTCGAACTTCAGCTCGGAGGTCTCCGACAGCTCCTCTTCGATGATCTCGTTGCAGAGGTCGATGCACTCGTCGCAGATGTACACGCCTGGCCCGGCGATCAGCTTCTTGACCTGCTTCTGCGACTTGCCGCAGAACGAGCATTTCAGCAGGTCGCCGCCGTCTCCGAACTTCGCCATCAGCTCCGAGTCCCCTCGTGCGGTCGTCCTGGCTACGGTGGTCGACTGCTGGAGCGTAGCGCCCGGGGAGGTCGCCCGCCAGCGGCAATTCCCCGGGTCCTATCGCCCCCCGTCCGCCGCGGCGACCAGTTCCTCGGCCGTGCGCCGGTTCTCGATGATGTCGTCGATCAGGCCGTACTCTTTGGCCTGGTCGGCGGTCATGATGAAGTCGCGGTCGGTGTCGGTGGAGATGCGCTCCACCGACTGGCCGGTGTGGGCGGCCAGGATCTCGTCGAGCATACGGCGCATCCGCAGGATCTCCCTGGCCTGGATCTCGATGTCGACCGACTGGCCCTCGGCGCCGCCGGACGGCTGGTGGATCAGGATGCGGGAGTGGGGCAGGCCGAAGCGCTTGCCGGGAGCCCCCGCGGCCAGCAGCACCGCCGCCGCCGAGGCGGCCTGGCCCATGCAGGTGGTGGCCACGTCCGGCTTGACGTACTGCATGGTGTCGTAGATCGCCAGCAGCGCGGTCACCGAGCCGCCCGGCGAGTTGATGTACAGCTGGATGTCCTTGTCCGGGTCCTCGCTCTCCAGGTGGAGCAGCTGGGCCATGACCAGGTTGGCCACGGTGTCGTCGATCGGCGTGCCGAGGAAGATGATCCGCTCGTTGAGCAGCCGCGAGTAGATGTCGAAGGAACGCTCCCCGCGGCTGGTCTGCTCGACGACGACCGGGACCAGATAGTTCGAGACTGGCTGCATAGCCGCTACTCCTTGGACTCCGTCTCGCCGTCCTGCTCCCCGTCGTACGGCTCGGCGTGCTCGACCAGCAACGCCAGGGCCTTGCTCCGCAGGATATCACCGCGGATCACCCCGGCCCTGTCGGCGCCGAGGGCCTTGCGGACGTCCTCGGGGTCGCGCCCGACCCGCTGCGCCTGCCGCCGGATCTCGGCCTCGACCTCCTCGTCGCTGGCCTGCAGCCCCTCGGCCTCGGCGACCCGCTCCAGCACCAGCTGCGCCTTGATCGCCCGCTCGGACTGGGCACGCAGGTCGGCCTCCACCTGCTCACTGGTCTGCTCGGTGGCCTGCAGGTACTGCTCCAGGCTGGCGCCCATCATCTGCAGCTGCTGGCCGAAGCGGGCGGCGCGGTAGCGCAGCTCGTCGTCGACCAGCGACTGCGGCAGGGGCGCGTCGACCCGGTCGAGGTAGGCCTCCAGCACCCTGGTCTCCAGCTCGGAGGCGACCTGCGCCCGCGCCGCCTCCTCCAGACGACGGCGCAGGTCGGCGCGCAGCTCCTCCAGGGTGTCGAACTCGCTGGCCTCCTGGGCGAAGTCGTCGTCCAGCTTCGGCAGGACCTTGGTCTTGGCCTCCTTGACCAGCAGCTGGAAGGTGACCTCCTGGCCGGCCAGGCCCTCGCCGGCGCCGTCCGGCAGGGTGGCGTTGAAGCGCAGGATGTCGCCCTTGCGCTTGCCCTCCAGCTCGCGGTCCAGCTCCGGGACGACCGTGCCCGAGCCGAGCTCGTACAGGTAGTCGGTGCGGGTCAGCTCGGCGATCTCGGTGGTGTGGCGGGTGGCCCGCAGGTCGATCTGGGCGAAGTCGCCGGCGGCGAGCGGGCGGCCGATCACCTCCAGCTGCGCGACCTGCTCCCGCAGCCGGTCCAGCTGGGCGTTGACGTGCTCGTCGGTGACCTCCAGGCGGGGCCGCTCGACCCGAATGCCCCGGGTCGGCGGCAGCTCCAGCTCCGGCTTGACCTCGACGGTGGCGGAGAACGACAGCGGCTGGCCGTCCTGGTACTCGGGCGGGTCGACCCGGCCCCTGGACAGCGGCTGGATGCCGTGCTCGTCCAGGGCCTTGCCGTAGAACTCGGGCACCGCCTCGTGCTCGATCGCCTCGGCGACCAGGGCGGCGCGGCCGATGCGGGCCTCGATCACCTGGCGGGGCACCTTGCCCTTGCGGAACCCGGGCACGCGCACCTCGCGGCCGAGCCGCCGGGCGGTGCGGTCGATCGCGGGGGCGAGCTCGTCGGGTTCCACGACGACGTTGATCCGAACCTTGGTGGGCTCGACGGGCTCGACGGTGCTGCGCACGGGACGCCTCCGGAGGGACTTGGGTGGGGGCCGGCAGCGGCGAGACAAGGCGCCCGGCTGCTGGCAGACGCGCCAGTATACAAGGGCGCAGTTCCGTGAGCTTCGACCTGAGGGTTACCTTCGGCTGCCGGCGGGAACGGCCAGCTCGGCCACTGCCAGCAGCCTCGGCCTGAGCAGCCCGAAGTAGGCGAGGGCGGCGAGGAAGCCGACCCCGACCGGGGCGCCCGCCAGCAGCATCCCGACCGCCGCGCGGCGCCCGACCGGCGCGCCGGCCCAGGCCGGCTCGGGGTGGATGGTGGCGTCCAGCGCGCCCCACAGCGGTACCGCCAGCAGCACCAGGCCGAGCAGCAGCACGCCGAGCAGCAGGGTGTCGACGCCGAGCAGCTTCAGCCCGGAGGCGACCAGCACCAGCGCCAGCGACGGCCGGATGACCGCGTCCTTGGCCCGCGACGACACCCTGGCCCCCAGGTACACCCCGGGGACGCTGCCGAGCAGCAGCGAGGCGGTCAGGTCCAGCCGGAAGTCGCCGAACAGCACGTGCCCGAGCGCGGCCGAGCCGACCAGCGGGATCGCCTGCACCAGGTCGGTACCGACCAGCTCGGAGGAGCGCAGCATCGGGTACAGCAGCAGCAGCATCACGATCATCAGGGAGCCGGAACCGACCGAGGTCATGCCGACCACCAGCCCGCCGGCGGCGCCGACCAGCACGGTGGGCAGCGGACGGACCCGGAACGGCCGGGCGCGCGCGGCGGCCTCGTCGCCGAGGCCGAGCAGCCGCCTGGCCGAGCGGACCTGCAGCAGGCCCTTGGCGGCGATCGAGGCCGCCGCCAGCAGTAGCGCGACCCCGAGGATGAGCTTGATACGCTCCTGGACCACCGCCCCGCTGCCGAGCTGCCGCAGCACCAGCACGCCGGCGAACGCCGACGGCACCGAGCCGACCATCAGCCAGCGGACCAGCGGCAGGTTGACCGTGCCGCGGCGCAGGTGGACGCCGCCGCCGACCGGCTTCATCACCACCGCGGCCACCAGGTCGCTGGAGACGGCGGCCAGCGGCTGCACCTTGAACAGCAGCACCAGGATCGGCGTCATCAGGGCGCCGCCCCCCATGCCGGTCAGCCCGACGGTGAAGCCAACCACCAGCCCCGCGGCGGCGACGTACGGATCGATCTGCAACGGCCTGCCCCCTGGTTGCCCACCGTTTCGATGTACCCGACAGAGATGCTAGACAATCCCGGCCGCCGGTGGATCCTGCATCGCCCGTAGCCCGGCTCGTCAGGATCGGGTAGGGAGCTTTGGCGTGACCGAGGGGCCGGCCCGACTTCTCCAGCCGGCCTGCCGGCCCCTCTGCGCTGGAGGCCCAGTCAATCAGGGCCCGCTCACGCAACGCTCACGAACCAGCCGACCCGGAATCCTCGAACAACACGGCCGCGATGTGCTCGGCGATCGCCATGGAGGAGGTGGCCGCCGGCGACGGGGCGTTGCGGATCGCGACCACCCGCCCGGCCCGGCTGATGCGGAAGTCGTCCACCAGGGCGCCGTCGCGCGCGACCGCCTGCGCCCGCACCCCGCTGCCGGCCCGCCGCAGGTCCTGCGCGCGCAGCTCCGGCACGTAGCGCCGGGCCGCGCGCAGGAACGCCCGCTTGCTCAGCGAGCCGAGCACCTCGCGCACGCCGGTGCGCCAGTGCCGCGCCGCCATCCGGCGGAACCCCGGCCAGGCGAGCGTGTCGCGCAGGTCGGCGACCTGGACGTCGCCCCAGCGGTAGCCCTCCCTGGCGAGCGCCAGGACCGCGTTCGGGCCCACCAGCACCGCGCCGTCCACCCGGCGGGTGAGGTGGACGCCGAGGAACGGGTACCTCGGGTCGGGCACCGGGTAGACCAGCGAGCGGACCAGGTGGCGCCGGTCGGGGCGCAGCTCGTAGTACTCGCCGCGGAACGGCACCACCCGCGGGTCGCTGCCGTGGCCGGCCATGCGGGCCAGCCGGTCGGTGTGGAGCCCGCCGCAGATGACCAGGTCGTCGAACACCCAGCCGCCGCCGTCGCCGGAGACCTCCACGCGGCCGGCGGCCTGGCGGATGCCGGTGACCTCGCAGCCGGTGCTAATGGCCGCGCCCAGCCGCGCCGCCTCCGCCGCCAGCCGCTCGGTGACCGCCCGGAAGTCGGCGATCGCCGTGTGCGGGGAGTGCAGGGCGGCGACCCCGCTGACGTGCGGCTCCAGCTCGCCGAGCTGCTCGGGGCCGACCAGGCGCACGCCGGGCACGCCGTTGGCGACGGCCCGCTCGTGGATGGCGTGCAGCCGCGGCAGCTCGCCGGGGGCGAGGGCGACCACCACCTTGCCGCACTCGTCGTAGGGCAGGCCGTGCTCGGCGCAGAAGTCCCGCAGCAGGGCCACGCCCCGGCGGCACAGCCGCGCCTTCAGCGACCCGGGCGGGTAGTACAGGCCGGCGTGGACGACGCCGCTGTTGCGGCCGGTCTGGTGCCGGCCGAGGCCCGGCTCCTTCTCCAGCACCGTGACGGCCACGCCGTCGCGCCGGCTGGCGATGCGGTGGGCCAGCGCCACGCCGACGATCCCACCCCCGACGATGCCGACCCGCCTGTCCGCCACCGGCCTGCCCCCTCGCGGCTCGCTCACTCCAGCGAGTCTACGGGTGCCGCTTGAGACCGGGGCAACCAGGGAACAGATCCGCCGTCGGCTCGCGGAGGGAGGGGGGGAGAGGGTGAGGGTGAGGCGCGATGTGGCGCAGACGCGGGAGGACGTGGCGGTCGCTCGGGGTCGCCCTGGCGGTGCTGGCCACCATGGCGACCGGCGGGATGCTGGCCTCCGCCAGCAGTAGCGACCCGCTGCAGGCGACGCGGTCGCCGGCGAGCCAGAGCGTGGAGAACCGGGTCACCAGCCTGCTCGACAAGATGACACTGCAGGAGAAGCTGGAGCAGATCCAGTTGCTCCCCGACTTCATGGTCACCGACCAGGAGGTGCAAAAGGGCCTCGGCTCGGTGCTGAGCGTCACGGATCCCGTGCAGATCAACCGCCTCCAACACATCGCGGTCGAGCAGTCGCGGCTGCACATCCCGATGCTGTTCGCCTTCGACACCATCCACGGCTTCCGAACGATCTTCCCGATCCCGCTGGGAACGGCCAGCAGCTTCGACCCGCAGGTGGCCGCGGACGACGACACCATCGGCGCCCGCGAGTCGGCCGCGGTCGGGCTCAAGCAGATGTACGCCCCGATGGTCGACGTCTCGCACGAACCACGCTGGGGCCGGATCGCCGAGGGCGCCGGTGAGGACCCCTACCTCGGCGCGGTCATGGCCGCCGCGCGGGTCAGGGCCGCGCAGGGGACCGACTACAGCGCGCCGGACAAGGAGGTCGCCAGCCCCAAGCACTTCGCCGCCTACGGCCAGCCGGAGGGCGGCCGCGACTACAACACCACCGACATGTCCACCCAGCGGCTCCGCAACCTGTACCTGCCGCCGTTCAAGGCGGCGGTCGACGCCGGTGCCGACACGGTGATGTGCTCGTTCAACGCGATCAACGGCGTGCCGGGGTGCGGCAACCACGAGACGATGACCGACATCCTCAAGGGCGAGTGGGGCTTCGACGGGTTCGTCGAGGCCGACTGGGCCGCCGTCGCCGAGATGCGCGCCTGCCCGCCGGTCAACCCCGACTCCGGCGACTGCGGGCACGGCTTCGCGGCGGACGGACCGGATGCGGCGGCCAAGGCGCTGAACGCCGGTCTGGACTCCGAGATGACCAGCACGCTGATCCGCGACTTCGGCGCCCAGCTGCTGGCCAGCCACCAGATCACCATGGCGCGCATCGACGACGCCGTGCGGCGCATCCTGCGGGTGAAGTTCCGCGCCGGGCTCTTCGAGCACCCCTACGTCGACGTCTCCAAGGCCGCGTCGGCGCAGCTGCGACCCGACGCGGTGGCGCTCGCGCGCAAGGACGCGGCCCGCTCGATGGTGCTGCTGAAGAACGACAACTCGACGCTGCCGCTCGACCCGACCAAGAACACGGCCGTGATCGGTCCGCTCGGCGACGACGGCCACGCCATGCTGGGCCCGTGGTGGGGCACCGGGCGCGATGAGGACGCGGTCACCCTGGTGAACGGGATCAAGGCGCAGAGCTCGGGCACGACGACGTTCGTGCAGGCCTGCTCCCTGCCGCACACCGAGCCGCCCCAGTACGACCCAGCGGCCGACTGCCCCGCCGGTCCAGGGTTCGACCAGGCTGTCGCCGCGGCCAACGCCGCGGACCAGGTCGTGCTCGCGCTCGGCGAGTCGCGCGAGATGAGCGGCGAGGCGGCCTCGCGGAGCACGCTCGACCTGCCGGGCGACCAGCAGCAGCTGATCGACAGGATCAGGGCGACCGGCAAGCCGTTCGTGGTGGTGCTCTTCAATGGCCGCCCGCTCACGCTGCAGAAGGTCGCCGCGTCGTCGCCGGCGATCCTCGAGGCGTGGTTCCCGGGCGTCCAGGCCGGCAACGCGGCCGCCGACGTCCTGTTCGGCAAGGTCAACCCGGGCGGCAAGCTGCCGGTCTCGTTCCCGGTCAGCTTGGGCCAGGTGCCGATCTACTACAACCACGAGCCCACCGGGCGCCCATGCGACGCCACCCAGAAGTACAACTCGCGCTACCGCGACCTCAATACCTGCGACCCGCTGTACCAGTTCGGCTACGGCCTGAGCTACACGACCTTCAAGCTGTCGAACCTCAAGCTCAGCTCGCACACGATGCGGTCGGGCGGCAGCGTCCGCGCCACCGTCGACGTGCAGAACAGCGGCGGCCGCAGCGGCGACGAGGTCGTGCAGCTGTACATCCACGACCCGGTGGCCAGCATCTCGCAGCCGGTCCGGCGGCTGCGTGACTTCGAGCGGGTCACCCTGGCCGCGGGCGCTTCCAAGACGGTCAGCTTCACCCTGGACGCCAGCGACGTCGGCTTCTACGACAACTCCGGCCGGTTCGTGGTGGAGCCCGGCGCGATCGACGTGTACGCGGGCGACAGCTCCAGCGGCGGCCTGCACGACAGCTTCACGGTCGTGAGCTGACGCCCGCCCTCGGTCGACCAAGCCCGCGCCCGGGGCGAGGAGCTTGTTGGCCGGCGGCCGGTCGGGGGCCGAGGGGTGCGGCCGGGTGGGGGCGAGCCGCTTGGCCCGCTGCACCTTGCGGCCCAGCTCGACCAGCTCCTGGTGGCTGCAGGCGGCCTCCAGCCGGGGCAGG
>DASQWY010000223.1:0-13904 GCA_035640005.1 Actinomycetes bacterium | reverse complement strand
TTCGCGCAGGCATCCCCGCTGACCCGCACGGTGCTCGCGTCGTTTGCCGAGGGGATGAACGCCTGGATCGCGCACGCCGAGCAGGCATACGCGCTGCCAGCACCCTACGCGGTGCTCGGCCCACCCCGGCCGTGGACGGTGGACGACTCGATCGCGACCTACATGTACTTCGCCAGCTTCTTCGGCACCTTCGGGGGCGACGAGCTCGACAACCTCGCGCAGCTGGAGGACCTGACCGCCCGCCTCGGCACGGTCGAGGGGCAGCGGGTGTTCAGCGACACGCACTGGCTGGACGACCCCAGCGCGCCGACCACCGTGCCCGCAGCCGGGGCGGTCGGCCCGCCGCGGCGCGGCCGGGCGCCGGCACCGCACCTGCCGTCGGGCACCGCCGCGGCCGCCAAGGCCGCCCGCGGGGCGATCGACGCCGCCGCGCGGGTCTACGCGCGGTTCGGCGTGCGCCGCGCCCCGGCCTCCAACGCCATCGTGATCGGGCCACGGCTGAGCGCCGATCGGCACGCGCTGCTGCTGGGCGGCCCGCAGATGGGGTACTCGACCCCGCAGATCAACCACGAGATCGGCATCCACGGTGCAGGCTTCGACGTGACCGGCATGGAGCTGGCCGGCTGGCCGCTGGTCCCGATCGGCGTCGCCTCCCACCACGCCTGGACCCTGACCAGCGGCGGCAGCGACAACACCGACCTGTACGTCGAGTCGGTGCGGCTGCGGGCCGGCGCGACCGCGCCCGAGTACCGCTTCCAGGGCCAGTGGCGGCCGATGGACTGCCGCGTCGAGCACTTCGTGACCGGCGACCAGCAGCTGTGCGAGACCGTCCACGGACCGGTCGTCTCACCGCTGCCGACGGCTCCCACCGACCTGGCCAGCGCGATCTCGATCAGGCTGGCGGTGCGCGGCCTGGAGCTCGACACCTACGACGCCTGGCTGGACCTCGGCCGGGCCCGCACGCTGGGCCAGTTCGCCGCCGCCGCCGCGCGTGCCGCCTACAACTTCAACCTGTTCTACGCCGACGACCGCGGCAACATCGCCTACTGGCACATCGGCCGGATCCCCGTCCGGTCCCCCGGCGACAACCCGTTCCTGCCCCACGACGGCACCGGCGGCGACGAGTGGCAGGGGTTCGTGCCGTTCGGCCAGCAGCCGCACGCCCTCAACCCCCGGCAGGGCTGGCTGGCCAGCTGGAACAACAAGCCCGCCCCCGGCTGGGCCACCTCCTCGGCCGGGTTCTGGGACTGGGGCCCGGTGCAGCGGGTGACCACGCTGATGCGCCAGCTGCGGCGGGTCGCGCCGGGCACGGCGACGGTGGCCACCCTGGAGCGGATCAACCGGACCGCCGGCTGGACGACCGACACCCCGTCCGGCTCGGCCGACACCGTGTTCGTCTCCACGCTGCTGGACGACCTGCTCCGCCACGTCGACGCCGCCGCCGACCCGCGGCTGCCGGCGGTGGTCCGGCAGCTGCGCGCCTGGGACTGGTTGCAGATCGACGCCGACCAGGACGGCCGCTACGACCAGCCGTCGGTGGCGATCTTCAACACCTGGTGGCAGACCCTCGTCGAGCGGGTCTTCGGCGACGAGCTCCCCGGCTTCGACCCCAACGTGCTGGGCAACCTGGTGGCCCGGGTGATCGGCGCCGTCCCGGGGTCGCTGCCGCTGGCGCACGACTATCTCAACGGCCAGAGCGTGGACGGCGCCGTGACGGCGGCGCTGCGGGCCGCGCTGGACCAGCTTGCCGGCCGCTACGGGCCCGACCTTGCCAGCTGGCTGCAACCGGTCGCGCGCATCAGCTGGGAGGCGCTGCCGCTCACCCCGCAGGTGCCCGACACGATCTGGATGAACCGCGGGACCTACAACCAGATCGTGCACCTCGGCGTGGGCCGCCACCTGTGGGCGGAGAACGTCGTCGCCCCCGGCCAGAGCGGCGACCCGGCAAGCCCCCACTTCTCCGACCAGCTGGAGCTGTACGCGACCTGGCGGTACAAGCCGATGCGCCTCGGCCATCCGAACTGACCGCCCACGTCGTCGCCCTGGACAAGCTGATCGCCTCGGGGGAGCTTCCCGGCCCCGACCAGGTCGGCTGGCTCGCACGCTGACCGGTTCGGACCTATCGGACTTGTCTTGCTTTTCGCCCAGCGGTGGTTCACCGTTGCCGGTGCTCGTCTTGGCGGTGGGAAGCGTCTTCCAAACAGCAAGGAGGCGCGCCGTGGCGCAGACCAGCCCGTCCCCCGGCCTCGCCCGCGAGGCCATCGGCCTCCGCGAGGTCCTGTTCCAGTCGATCACCCACATGGCCCCGGCCGCCGCCGTGGCCTTCTCGATCATCGTGGGCGCCAACTTCGCCGCCGGCGCCCTGCCCCTGTCGGTGATCTTCGCCCTGGTCGGCTGCCTGCTGGTGGCCGTCTCCATCGGGCAGCTCGCCAAGCAGCTCCCCTCCGCCGGCGGCTTCTACACCTACGCGTCCCGCGGGCTGCACCCGGCCGTCGGCTTCCTGGTCGGCTGGGGCTACGCGTTCGTGGAGCCGCTGGTCGCGCCACTGCTGTACCTGATCTTCGGCAACGTCGTGGCCAGCACCCTCAACCAGGAGTTCGGCTGGAGCTACGACACCTGGTGGGTGGTGGCGGCGGTCGCCGCCGCGCTGCTGGTGTTCGTGCTCGGCTGGTTCGGGGTGCGGCTGAGCACCCGCGCCGGCACGCTGCTCGGCCTGTTCGAGATCCTGGTGTTCGCCGCGCTGGCGGTCACCCTGATCGCCAAGGCGGGCGGGAGCAACACCCTGAGCGTGTTCGGCACGAAGTTCGCCAGCGTGAAGGGCTTCGGTGGCCTGTCCGGAGCGGTCGCCGGCTCGGTGTACACGATCCTGGCGTTCATCGGCTTCGAGGCGGCCGCGCCGCTGGCGGAGGAGGCCAGGAACCCGCGCCGCACGATCCGGCTGGCGGTGATCTACTCCTGCCTGGGCATCGGCCTGTTCTACATCCTCACCACCTACGCCGCCGCGGTGTACTTCGGCCCGGGCAAGTTCGCCGACTTCCCCACCTCGGGCGGGGGCAACCCGTGGGACGGCCTGGCCCGCGCCGTCTGGGGCGGCGGCTGGGTGCTGGTGTTCCTGGCCATCGCCAACTCGGCGATCGCCAACTCCAACGCGGCGGCCAACGCCGCCACCCGCACCTGGTTCGCGATGGCCCGCATCCGGCTGCTGCCGCGCGGCCTGGAGCACGTCAACCCGCGCTGGCGCTCGCCCGACGTGGCCGTGGTGGCGCAGCTGGTCGTCGGCGTGGGCGTGGCGCTGTGGCTGGGGCTGCAGTACGACCCGCTGACCGCGTTCGCACTGGTCGGAACGATCGTCACCGCAGTGATCATCGCGATCTACATGATCGTGAACCTGTCGTGCCTGGTCTTCTACCTGCGCGAGCCGGGCGCGCGGTTCAATTGGTTCCTGCACGGGCTGGTGCCGCTGCTCGGGATCGCCGCGTTCGTGCCGGCGTTCCTCACCGCGGTGGGGATCAAGGCGTTCTCGTTCGTGAGCGCGCTGCCCTACCCGATCAGCCTGGTGGGCCCGGTGGTGGGGATCTGGTACGCGCTCGGCGTGGTGTTCCTGATCGTGCTGGCGGCGTGGCGGCCGGAGCGGCTGCGCGACACCGGCCGGGTGTTCGTCGAGGAGCACGCGGCCGAGGCCGCCACGCCCGCCTGAGGTCGGCGAGGAGGGCCCGATGGACGTGCTGAGCTACCGGCCGGAGCCGGCCGAGTTCGCCTGGACCTTCGGCGGCGTCCAGCCGGTCCGCACGGTGCGGCCGGGCGCGGTCCTGGAGCTGTGGACCGAGGACTGCTTCGGTGGCCGCGTGCGCGGGCCCGGCGACCTGGTCTCGCGGGTGGTCGAGTTCCCGTTCGTGAACCCGCAGACCGGTCCGTTCTACGTGGAGGGCGCCGAGCCGGGGGACACCCTGGCCCTGCACTTCGTGTCGATCGAGCCGGCCCGCGACTGGGCCGCCTCCACCACCGTGCCGCTGTTCGGGGCGCTGACCGGCACGCACGCGACCGCCGGGTTGCAGGAGCCGCTGCCGGAGGTGGTGTGGATCTACGAGGTGGACCGCAAGCGGCGCACGGTCACCTTCCACGCCCACGCCGGCGACCTGTCGGTCGAGCTGCCGCTGGAGCCGATGCACGGCACCGTCGGGGTCGCCCCCGCCTCCTTCGAGGCCCGGTCGTCGCTGGTGCCCGACGCCCACGGCGGCAACATGGACACGCCCGAGATGCGCGCCGGCACCACCTGCTACCTGGGCGTGAACGTGGAGGGGGCGCTGTTCTCGATCGGCGACGGGCACTGCCGGCAGGGCGACGGCGAGAGCTGCGGGGTGGCGGTCGAGGCGGCGATGGACACCGTGGTCGCCGTCGACCTGGTCAAGGGGGCGGCGACCCCGTGGCCGCGGCTGGAGAGCGACAGCCACCTGATGAGCACCGGCTCGGCGCGCCCGCTGGAGGACGCCTTCCGGATCTCCCAGGTCGACCTGGTGCAGTGGCTCGGCGAGACCTACGGCCTCGACCACCTGGACGCCTACCAGCTGCTCACCCAGGCCGGCGAGGCGCCGGTCGCCAACGTGGTCGACCCCAACTACACGTTCGTGTCCAAGCTCCGCAAGGACTACCTGCCCGCTCGCGAGGCGTACGGCGGCGCGCACCGGCGCCTGCGCGAACTGGGCAGGGCCTACCTGGCCGAGCGGCGCTGACCGCCCACGGCCGGCGGCGCCGGGGCGCAGAGGAAGCAGGCGCCGAGCTCGCCGTGCGGGCAGTACAGCGGGGCGGGCCCGCAGACCACCCCGGCCGGCCCCCTGGGCCGGATTCCGGACGGCCAGGCGCCGCGCTGCGCGGGCGGGCCGAGCAGCCAGGTCCCCAGCCGGTGCAGCCACGGCGTACGGAGCATCCGCCCCAGCTCCTCCAAGCGGCGGAAGGGCCACAGGGTACCCGCGGCGAGCGCGCGCAACCGCCCGGCGGGCGCCATTTTGGGAGGCGCCCTGATCTTCGGGTCCGACCGCTAGGCTGGGAACGTCGGACGGCGCGGCCGGCGTTGAGCCTGATGACAACACCGAATCCGAGCGAGGAGCCCAAGGTGACGTTCTTCTCCAGGCACAAGACCCGCATGCCGGACCGGGCGGAGGCCCTGCCGGGCCGCGAGGAGCCCATGCCCGTCCCGGCCAGGCACGCCGTCAAGGACGCGCCGCTGCGGCCGCCGTTCCCCGAGGGCACCGAGCTGGCCCTGTTCGCGATGGGCTGCTTCTGGGGTGCCGAGAAGAAGTTCTGGGAGACCCAGGGGGTCTACAGCACCGCGGTCGGCTACGCGGGCGGCTTCACCCCCAATCCCACCTACGAGGAGGTGTGCAGCGGGCGGACCGGCCACGCCGAGACGGTGCTGGTGGCGTTCGACCCGGCGCGCACCAGCTACGAGGCGCTGCTGAAGGTCTTCTGGGAGAACCACGACCCGACCCAGGGCATGCGCCAGGGCAACGACGTCGGCACCCAGTACCGCTCGGCGATCTACACGTTCTCGGACGCGCAGCGCAAGGCGGCCGAGGCCTCACGCGACGCCTACCAGCAGGTCCTCACCGGGGCCGGCTACGGGGAGATCACCACCGAGATCCGCGAGGCGCCGGAGTTCTACTACGCCGAGGACTACCACCAGCAGTACCTGTCGCCCGGCAAGAACCCAGGAGGCTACTGCCCCGATCACGGCACCGGCCTGTCCTGCCCGGTCGGGTTGGCCGCCGCCGACTGAGGGCCGGGTCCCCTTCGGACCCGGCCCCTGGCGGGCGGTCGTCGGTGTTCCGGATCAGCGGTGGGGGGCGGACTCCAGGCCCGTCACCTTGAAGTCCTTGCCGACCTCCACGGTGACGCGCCGCCCGTCCGCGGTGGTGAGGTGGGCCTCGTAGACCCCGTCGGAGTCGGTCTCCACCCGCAGCACGGTCGCGCCCGGGTACTTGGCCAGGGCCGCTGCCCGGACCTTGCTGGCGGTGTCGCCGGTGAGCAGGTGCTCGTCGGGCCGCTGGCTCTTGGACTCGTCGACCGCGCCAGCCCTCGGGGCGGTCCCGGGCGCGGCGTAGGCGTAGGGGCCGGTGGCGTTGCCGCTGGTGGCCGCGCCCGCCGTCAGCGTCCCCGCCAGCACGCCGCCCACCAGCAGCCCGCCGGCGACCAGGGCCGCCTTGCCGCCCCAGCGCCGCCAGCCGCGGCGCTCGTTGCTGCTGTCCAACTGTTGCCTCCTTGGTTGAGGGCTCGCTGCCGAGCCGGTGGCGCGATGCTGCCGCCGGGACCTTGGCGCGAGCTTGAGCGTGCCTGGCAGTTGGCTGGGGAGCGTCAACCCGGCTGCGGGCGCCGATCCTCGACCCGCAGGCGGGGGAGCGCCTGCGGGTGCTCCCGCTGCAGCCAGGACAGCAGCCGCTCGCGGACCTCGCAGCGCAGGTCCCAGGCGTTGGGGGCGCTGTCGGCGCTGACCAGCGCGCGCAGCAGCATGGTCCGCTCGGTGGCGTCGACTACCTGCAGCACCGCGGTCTGCCCGTTCCACAGGGACGACGCCTTGACGACCCGCTCGAACTGCTCGCGGATCTCGTCGACCGAGGCGGCGTAGTCCACGTACAGGAAGACCGCGCCGACGATGTCGGCGGAGTGGCGCGTCCAGTTCTCGATCGGGTGCTCGACGAAGTAGCTGCAGGGCAGCACCAGCCGGCGGCGGTCCCAGACGCGCACCACCACGTAGGTGAGGGTGATCTCCTCGATGTTGCCCCACTCGCCCTCCACCACCACCGCGTCGTCCAGGCGGATCGGCTCGGCGAAGGCGATCTGCAGGCCGGCGATCAGGTTGCCGACGGTGGAGCGGGCCGCCACCCCGGCGATCACCCCGGCCAGGCCGGCGGAGGCCAGCAGGCTGGCGCCGATGGTGCGGCCCTGCGGGAAGGTCAGCAGCATGATCGCGAACGCCAGCAGCACCACCGCGACGGTCACGGCGCGGCCGAGCACGCGCACCTGGGTGCGGGCGCGGCGGGCGCGCAGGTTGTCGGGCACGGTGACGTCGTAGTGGCGCATCAGGGCGCTCTCGGCCACCCGCACCACCCGCTCGGCCAGCCACGCCGAGGCGGCCACCAGCACCAGCAGCAGCGCGTGGACCAGTGTCCCCCGCGGGCGCTCGCGCAGGCCCGCCGCCGGCGACGCCAGCAGCAGCGCCAGCAGCGCCACCACCACCCGCGCCGGCCAGCGGCAGTAGCGGCGCAGCTCCTCGGCCAGCAGGCGGTCCTTCATCAGCCGCAGCACCAGCCGCCAGCTCGCCATCCAGACCAGCAGCGCGGCCACCACCACGGCGGCCGTGGCGAGCACCCGGGACGGCCCGGCGGCGGTGATGGGGCTCACCCCCTCTGGTGTACCGCGGGCGCCGCGCGCTACTCCCCGGAGGCCTTGCGGCGCCGCCGGCCGGTGCCCTTGCGCTCGGCCTCCGGCTTGCCCGCCTTGGCCGCCTCGACGCTGGCGCGCAGCGCCTCCATCAGGTCGACGACCTTGGAGGGCTCGGCCTCCTCGGCGTAGGTGATCTCCTCGCCCTGGATCTTCTTGGCGACCAGCTCCTCCAGGGCGGCGCGGTACTCGTCGTGGAACTCGTCGGGCTTGAACGCGTCGGTGAGGCTGTCGATCAGGCTGCGGGCCATGCGCAGCTCCTGCGGGCGCAGCTCGACCTGCTCGTCCAGCTCCTCGAAGCGGGCTTCACGGATCTCGTCCGGCCAGTACATCGTCTCCAGCACGAACACGTTCTCGCGCAGGCGCAGGGTGGCCAGGTGCTCCTTGTCCCGGAAGGCGACCTTGGCGAGGGCGACCTTGCCGTCGTCGGCCATCGCCTCGCGCAGCAGGTGGTAGGCCTTGAGGCCGGCGCCCTCCGGCACCAGGTAGTAGGACTTCTGGAAGTAGATCGGGTCGATCTCGTCGGCCTCCACGAACCGCTCGATCTCGATGGCCCTGGCGGACGGCACCGGCAGGGAGTCCAGCTCCTCGTCGGTGAGGGTCACGTAGTGGTCCTTCTCGTACTCGTAGCCCTTGACGATGTCGGCGTAGTCGACCTCCTCGCCGTCGACCGAGCAGGCCCGCTTGTAGCGGATGCGACCGCCGTCGGGCCCGTGGAGCTGGTGGAACCGCAGGGTCTTCTCCTCGGTGGCCCCGTACACCCGGATGGGGATCGTGACCAGGCCGAAGGAGATCGCGCCCTTCCAGATCGTCCTCATGCGCGCAGGCCTCCTCTGCCGGGCGCCGCCGCGGAGGCGGCGGCGGTCGGAAGGCGGCGGTTCCGTGCTCGGCGACCACTGTACGCTGGCAAGCAGTCCAACTGTAAGGAGGCTGGGCAGGTGGCCACCGCGCGGCGCAGGCCGCCGCCGTTCCCGCGGCCGCTCCCGGCACGCCGGGCCGGCGACGCCTGGCTGCTGGAGGCGGACGGCCGCCGGCTGCGCGTCTCCAACCTCGACAAGCGCTACTGGCCGGACGACGGCTACAGCAAGGGCGACCTGCTCGCCTACTACTGGAACGTCGCCGAGCTGCTGCTCCCCCACCTGCGCGACCGGCCGCTGACCATGAAGCGGATGCCGGACGGGCTGGCCGGCGAGCCGTTCTACGAGAAGCAGGTGCCCGCCCACGCGCCGGACTGGCTGCCGACCGCCGCCGTGCCCAGCGAGGACGAGACCCGGGTGGTGGAGTTCGTGGTCGTCCAGGACCTGCCGACCCTGGAGTACGTCGCCAACCTGGGCTGCATCGAGATGCACCCGCTGCACTCCCGCGCCGGCTCGCTGGACCGGCCGGACTATGCCTTCTTCGACCTCGACCCGTTCCCGCCCTACACCTTCGCCGACGTCCGCACGGTGGCCATGCTGGTCAAGGTGGTGCTGGACGGGCTCGGGCTGCGCGGCTACCCGAAGACCTCCGGCGCCACCGGCATGCAGGTGTTCGTGCCGCTGCAGCCGGTCCACCCGTACGCGGACGTGCGCGCGTTCGTGGAGCGGGTCGGGCGGCTGGTCGCCCGCGCCTACCCGGAGAAGGCGACCATGGCGTGGCCGGTCGCCGACCGGGCCGGCAAGGTGTTCATCGACCACCAGATGAACCGGGCCGGGGCCAACATCGCCAGCGTCTACTCGCTGCGCCCGCTGCCGGGCGCGCCGGTGTCGACCCCGCTGGACTGGGACGAGGTCGGCGCCGACCTGGAGCCGGGCGACTTCCGCATCGACAACGTCTGGGACCGCTTCGCCCTCGGCGACCGCTTCGCCGGCGTGCTCGAGGACCGGCAGACCCTGGACGCGGCCATGGACGCCCTCGGCCTGCGGCCCGGCTCGGCGGCGGAGCGCGAGCGGGAACGCCGCGGCGGCCGCCCCCGCTACCCGAGGTCGGCCAGCCCGCGCCCGAGGGAGCGCGAGGCGCTGGAGGAGTACGCGGCCAAGCGGGACTTCGCCAGGACCCCGGAGCCGCCGGACCGGGACGAGGCGGCGGCCGGGGACGGGGCCGCGGAGCGGGCGGCCGAGCCGCACCCGGCCGGGCTGGTCGGGACGGCGCCGCTGGAGCCGGGGCGGCGGTTCACCATCCAGCAGCACCACGCCCGCCGGCTCCACCACGACGTCCGCTTCGAACGCGACGGCGTGCTGGTCTCCTTCGCCGTGCCCAAGCGGCTGCCCGAGGAGCCGGGCGTGCGGCACCTGGCCGTCAACACCGAGGACCACCCGCTGGACTACCTGACCTTCAGTGGCAGCATCCCGGCCGGCGAGTACGGCGGCGGCGAGGTGCGCCTGTTCGACCTGGGCAGCTACGAGCCGCTGGAGGTGGCCGACGGCAAGCTCACCGTGCGCCTGCACGGCAGCCGCTACCAGGGCGCCGAGTACCACTTCGTGCGCACCCGCGAGCGGGACTGGCTGTGCCTGCTGGCCGGCAAGGTGTCGCTGCCGCAGCCGGCCCCGCCGCCGACCTACGAGCCGATGATGGCGGTGCTGCATGGCGAGCCGTTCGACGGCGACGACTGGCTGTTCGAGGTCAAGTGGGACGGGCACCGCTGCCTGGCGGCGCTCGGCGCCGGCACCCGCCTCACCTCCCGCACCGGGCGCGACGTGACCGGCCAGTTCCCCGAGCTGCTGGACCTGCACCGCCAGCTGGCCGCCCGCAACGCGGTGGTCGACGGCGAGGTGGTCGCCCTCGGCCAGGACGGCCGGCCCTCCTTCCAGCGAATGCAGGACCGCTTCCACCGCAGCCCCGAGGAGCTGCTGCGGCACAAGGGCCGGGTGCCCATCCAGTTCATCGCCTTCGACCTGCTGTGGCTGGACGGCGTGCCGTTGCTGGAGCTGCCGCTGCGGGAGCGGCGCGCCCGCCTGCTGGAGGTGCTGGTGGAGACCCGCGACGTGCGCTGCTCGCAGGTGGTCGCCGGGCAGGGGGTGGCCTTCTTCGAGCAGGTCAGGACGCTGGGCCTCGAGGGGATCGTGGCCAAGCGGGTGGCCAGCCCCTACCGCCCGGGGACCCGCTCGCCGGACTGGCGCAAGGTCAAGGCGCTGCGCCGGCAGGACTGCGTGATCGTCGGCTGGACGCCCGGGCAGGGCGGCCGCTCGGCCACGCTGGGCTCGCTGCTGCTGGCCGTGCAGGATGGCGAGCGGCTGCGCTACGCCGGCAACGTCGGCACCGGCTTCACCCAGTCGTTCCTGGAGCGGCTGCTGGAGGACCTGGCCGAGCGCGAGGTCGCCCGCCCGCAGTTCGCCGACCCGCCGCGCCTGCGCGGCGCCCACTACGTCCGCCCGGAGCTGGTCTGCGAGATCGAGTACCTGCGCTGGACCGACGACGGCAAGCTGCGCGCCGCCTCGTTCAAAGGCCTCCGTCCCGACAAGCTGCCCGCGGACACCGGCCGCGAGGATGCGGTGGAGGCGCCGACCTAGGCATTCCAGCGCCCGACCAGGCAGAATGGCGGGAGGGTTGCACACAGGAGGCCGGCCGAGGACAGACGACATGGGTGCGCACATCCTGGTGGTCGACGACGACCCGCTGCTGGCCGCCGCCCTGCGCCGCCCCCTGGCGTACGAGGGGTTCGAGGTCGAGGTGGCCGCCTCCGGCGAGGAGGCCCTCGGCCGCGCCCTCGGCCACCCGCCCGACCTGGTCATCCTCGACGTGCTGCTGCCGGGCATCGACGGGCTGGAGGTCTGCCGCCGCCTGCGCCAGGCCGGCGACGTCGCCGTGCTGATGCTGACCGCCCGCAGCGAGGTGCCCGAGCGGGTCGCCGGCTTCGAGGCCGGCGCCGACGACTACCTGGTCAAGCCGTTCGCGTTCGAGGAGCTGCTGGTCCGGATCAAGGCGCTGCTGCGCCGGGGCCGCAACGGCGCCACCGCCGCCGAGCTGCGCTTCGGCGACCTGCGCATGGACCGCTCCACCCACGAGGTCTGGCGCGGGGAGCGGTCGATCTCGCTGACCAGGCAGGAGTTCGACCTGCTGGCCCTGTTCCTGGAGCACCCGCGGCAGGTGCTGACCCGCTCCACCATCCTGGAGCGGGTCTGGGACTACGACTTCGGCCGGGACTCCAACGTGCTCGAGGTCTACGTTGGCTACCTGCGCCGCAAGCTGGAGGCCGAGGGCGAGCCGCGGGTCATCCACACCGTCCGCGGGGTCGGCTACGTGCTCCGCGAGGACCCGGAGGGCGGACGGTGAGCTTCCGGGCGCGGCTCACCCTCGCCTACCTGGCGCTGCTCACCCTGGCCCTGTCCGTGTTCGGCCTCGGCGTGTACGCCTACGTCGACCGCAACCTGCACCGCCAGTTCTACTCGTCGGTGCAGACCCAGGGCGCCCAGTACGCGCAGCTGCTCAGCGACAACTACTACACCGCCTACGCGGTGAGCGGCGCCAACCTGGGCCTCGGCCAGCACGGCCGCAGCCTGCCGCCCGACACCTTCGTGGTGGTGGCCACCCGCAGCGACAAGGAGACCGAGCTGACGCCCAGGGTCAAGAGCCCGGAGGGTCCCCTGACCGAGAAGGACCTGCCCGTGGTGCGGAGCCGCCAGGCCATCACCGTGCCGGCCTCCTCCCGGGCGAACGAGCTGGGCGTGCCGCTGGCGGTCTACTCGCAGTCGTTCGAGGCGACCAAGCCGCCCGACGAGCGGATCGGCGCGGTCCCCGAGGGGGCGCCCAAGAAGCCGCCCGAGAAGATCTACGGCCGGGTGACGGTGGCCCGGTCGCTGGACGGCGTGGAGCGGTCGCTGCGGCTGCTACGCACCATCCTGATAGCCGGCGGGCTGGCGGTGCTGC
The DNA here is from genome assembly GCA_035640005.1 of Actinomycetes bacterium. Lineage (GTDB taxonomy): Bacteria > Actinomycetota > CALGFH01 > CALGFH01 > CALGFH01 > DASQWY01. The sequence continues at coordinate 1,625 of DASQWY010000223.1, read as the reverse complement.
TGCTGGCGGCGCTGCTCGGGCTCGGCCTGGCCGCCGCGCTGCTGCGGCCGCTGGCCCGCATGCGGGCCACCGCCCAGCTCATCGGCGACGAGCGCGACTTCACCCACCGCATGCCGGTCGAGGGCGACCCGCACGACGAGCTGGGCAGGCTGTCGGCCTCCTTCAACCAGATGCTGGCCGAGCTGGAGCAGTCCAACCTCGACCTCAAGTACACCCTGGAGTCGCAGCGTCGCTTCGTCGCCGACGCCTCCCACGAGCTGCGCACCCCGCTCACCGCCATCCGCACCAACGTGGAGTTCCTGGCCCGTGTGCCCAACGCCCGCACCGAGGACCGGGGCGGCGCGCTCCACGACGTGCTCGCCGAGCTGCGCCGCATGGAGTCGCTGGTCGGCGACCTGCTCGCGCTCGCCCGGCTGGAGGCCGCCAGCCGGGCGGCGCGGCGCCCGTTCCGCCTGGACCACCTGCTGGTCGACGTCCACCGCGACGCGCAGCGGCTGGCCCCGGAGGGGGTGGCGGTCGGCCTCGGCCCGCTGACCGAGGTGTGGGTCTCCGGCGAGCGCGAGGACCTGCGCCGGGCGCTGTGGAACCTGGTCGACAACGCACTCAAGTACACCAGGGCCGGGCGGGTCGACCTGCGGCTGGCCGCCGAGAACGGGGTGGCGCGGCTGGAGGTCAGGGACACCGGCGTCGGCATCGCCACCGACCACCTGGAGCACGTGTTCGACCGCTTCTGGCGGGCTCCCGAGGCACGCGGCACGGCCGGGTCGGGGCTGGGGCTGGCGATCACCAAGTGGGTCGCCCAGGCGCACGACGGCAACGTGACGGTCACCTCGAACCTCGGCAGCGGCACGATCTTCACGCTCGTCCTGCCGGTGCAGAAGGGCCGCAAGCCGGTCAGGCTGGCCCACCCGCCAGGCGCCGAACTGCTCGGAGCGACCGCCGCGCGCCCGTTACGCCCGCATTCTTAAGACCTCCCTAAGCTCCTCTCAGTCTCTTCTCAGGAACAGCCGCTAGAACCAGAGCCTCCCCGGCGGACGGGCCGCTGGAGGGCCGACTGCCCCTCGCCCCGCCCGCCGGCGGCGACGCCCGGGGCCCACATGGTGGGACGAGGCCGGAACCACGTGCTCCGGCCTCGGGGCCTCGGGGGGTTGCCGGTCCATCTAAAATTCCTCGAACGGTTCGAGCACGTCGCGCCGGGCTGCCGGATCGCGACGGCCGCGCTACCGTGGACGCACGGGTCGCGCCCTCGGCGGACCACGTACCTCGTCCCCGAGTGGCAAGGAGCCCGGCAGGGTGACCGACCAGCAGCCCCGCCTCGCCTCCGCTGATGATGCGCGTGCGCGGCTTGAGGCGGCGTTGTTTGAGGTCAAGCGGGTGATCGTGGGGCAGGAGGGGATGCTGGAGCGGGTGCTGGTCGCCCTCTTAGCCGGGGGGCACCTGCTGCTGGAGGGGGTGCCGGGGCTGGCCAAGACCCTCACCATCAGCACCGTCGCCAGCGTGCTGGGGGGGTCGTTCCACCGGGTGCAGTTCACCCCCGACCTGGTCCCCAGCGACCTGGTCGGCACCCGGATCTGGCGGCCCGACCAGGCCCGCTTCGACACCGAGCTGGGCCCGGTGTTCTGCAA
>DASQWY010000222.1:0-3890 GCA_035640005.1 Actinomycetes bacterium | reverse complement strand
GCCGACCCGCTCGGCGACCAGCGCGCCGTCCGGCGCGCGCGCCAGCAGCCCGCCGAGCTTCGCCCGCGCCGCCGGCAGCGGGTCGTCCAGGCCGATGCCGGCGGCCTGGCGGACCGCCTCGGCCAGCGGCCAGAAGGTGATCCCCTCGCCGTAGGGCAGGCAGCGGCCGGTGAGCACCCCGGCGGTGCCGCCCAGCCGGCCGACCGCCTCGGCGAGCAGCCGGGACTTGCCGATCCCGGCCGCGCCCAGCACGGTCAGCAGGTGCAGGCCGGCTCCGCCGGCGACCCGCCGGGCCGCCCACCCGAACAGCTCCAGCTCGGCCGCGCGGCCGACGAACGGGGCGGCCGCCCGCCGCGGCGGGCCGGCCGCCGCCGGGGCCACGCCCAGCAGGCGCCAGGCCGGCTCGGCGCGCCGCCGGCCGCGCATCGGCAGCGGCGCGGTCGCCTCGGCGGTGGCCGCGTCGCGGACCAGCCGCCAGGTCGCCTCGCCGAGCAGCACCTCCCCGGGCCGGGCCAGCTGCTGCAGCCGCGCGGCCACGTTGACGGCGTCGCCGACCACCAGGGAGCTGGCGAGGGCGGCGTCGCCGGTGACCACCTCGCCGCTGTTGACGCCGGCGCGCAGCGCCAGCCGGAGCCCCCAGCCGCCGGCCAGCTCCCGGTCCAGCTCGGCGAGGGCGGCGCGCATGCCGGCGGCGGCGCGCACCGCCCGCAGGGCGTCGTCCTCGTGGGCGGTGGGGATGCCGAACACGGCCATGACCGCGTCGCCGGCGAAGCTCTGCGCGGTGCCGCCGTGCCGCTCGACCACCGCGCGCATGGCCGCGGCGTAGCGGCCCATGAGCCGCGCGGAGGTCTCCGGGTCGAGGCGCCCGCCGACGGCGGTGGCGCCGCGCACGTCGGCGAACACCACCGTGACGGTCTTGCGGGTGCCGGCGGCCAGCGGGCCCGGGCGGGCCAGGGGCATGCCGCAGCGGGTGCAGAAGCGCGCCCGCGCCGGGTTGGCCTGGTGGCACCGCGGGCAGCGCATGGCGGCGGCCGGGCGGCTCAGCGGTCCGGCGCGCGCCTGGTCCGGGCGACCCGGGCGAGCGCCTCGCGGTCCAGCCGCTCGCCGGGGACGGTGGCGACCCGGCAGGCGGTCACCGCGCGCAGGGTGGCGGTGCGGGCGCCGCCGTGCAGCAGCGCCATCTCGCCCAGCACCGCGCCCGGCCCCACCTCGGCGACCTGCCGGCCGTCGATCTCCACCGCCATCACCCCGTCGAACAGCAGGAAGGCGTCGGTGCCCCGGTCGCCCTGGGAGACCAGCACCTGGCCGGGCCGCAGCCGGCGCCACTGCGGCCGCGCGCCCACGATCACCGCCGACAGCTCCCGCTCCACCGCCGACTCGACCGCCTTGACCACCGCGGGCGCGTCCTCCCCACCCCAGGGCGTCCGCTGCCCGAAGCTCCGCAGCCACCAGCGGCTGTAGTCGATCAGGCCGCTCTTGGCGACCAGCCGGCCGTCCTGGTCGTAGACCCAGTGGCGCGGGAAGCTGCTGGCGCCGACCAGCTCGCAGGTGGAGGTGCCGTCCGCGCGGATGGTGAGGGCCAGGGTGGTCCAGGCGCGCGGCGCGGCCATCTTCAGGAACGGCCGGCGGGGGACCACCCGGGGGGCGGGCACGCCGGTGCGCCCGCCGCTGGTCTGCACGAAGCGGACCCGGTCGGGGTGCACCTCAGGGTCGGGGCGCAGGTCGGGGAAGGGCACCGCCGCGAAGGTGACCGCCTGCGAGCCGAGCCGCAGGGTGGTGGAGCCGAGGTGGCCGCGGCCCAGGTGCCCCCAGTCCACCACCCGGCCGTCCTGCACCTCGACCCAGGCGCGCAGCTGGTTGGCGAAGCGGAAGCGGTCCTGCGCCCGCAGCGACTCCAGGTCGGTGAGCACGTCCGGCGGCGGCTGGTCGTAGTGTGCGACCCCGCCGACGAACGGCGCCCGCCACAAGCCCTCCACCGCCTTCATCGGGATCCATGAGATGGAGGTGACGCTCGACTCGATCCGCACGGGCCCTCCCCTCGAGCCGCCGGCCTTACCGCAGATGCTAGCCGGGTTCCCCGGACCCCTCCAGGTTCTCCGGGGCACCCGTGCCGGGTTCCCCGGACCCCTCCAGGAAGCCGAGCAGGGTGCGGACCATGCAGCCGGTGGCGCCCTTGGGGGTGTGGTAGCGGGCCTCCTTGGCGGTGGCGGGGCCGGCGATGTCCAGGTGCACCCAGGGCAGCCCGGCGACGAACTCGCGCAGGAACAGCCCGGCCTGGATCGAGTCGCCCGGTTCGTTGGTGGCGTTGACCAGGTCGGCGACGTCGGAGTCCAGGAAGCGGCGGTAGTCCTCCACCAGCGGCAGCTGGCAGGCCGGCTCGCCGGCGTCGCGGGCGGCGGCCAGCAGCTCGGCCGCCAGGCCCGCGTGGTTGCCCATCACCGCGGTCACGCCCGGGCCGAGCCCGGCCACCGCCGAGCCGGTCAGGGTGGCCAGGTCCACGATCGCGTCCGGCCGCGCCTCGGCCGCCAGCGACAGCCCGTCGGCCAGGATCAGCCGGCCCTCGGCGTCGGTGTTGGTGACCTCCACCGCCACCCCGTTGCGCGCCCGGAGCACGTCGCCGGCGCGCATCGCCGCCCCGCCGGGCATGTTCTCCACCAGCGGCAGCACGCCGGTGACCGCCACCGGCACCGCCAGCCCGGCCAGCGCGCTCATCACCCCCAGGACGGCGGCGGCGCCGGCCATGTCGTCCTTCATGCCGTCCATGTCCTTGCCGCGCTTGAGGTCCAGGCCGCCGCTGTCGAAGGTGACCCCCTTGCCGACCAGGGCGACGTGGCGCCGGGCGTCGGCCGGCCGCCAGCGCAGCTCCACCATCCGCGGCGGCACCGCCGAGCCGCCGCCGACCGCCAGCACCCCGCCGAAGCCGCCGCGGCGCAGCTCGTCGGCCTCCAGCACCCGGTGCTCCAGGCCGCTCCGCCCGGCGACCCGGACCGCCTCGGCGGCCATGGTCGCCGGGTTCAGCACGCTGGCCGGCTCGTTGACCAGGTCGCGGGCGAGCAGGGTGGCCTCGGCGGCCCGCTCGGCGCGGCGCAGCGCCCGCTCGGCCCCGCCGGCCGCACCCGGCCCGGCCAGCAGGGTGACCGCCGCCAGGCCGGGCTCGGGCTCGGAGCGGTGCCGCTGGAACCGGTAGGCGGCCAGCAGGAACCCCTCGGCGACGGCGGCGACCGCGGCCGGCCCGTCGCCGGCCTCGTGCAGGCAGGCGGCGACGGTGGCGGCCCGGCCGGCGCCCGCCACTGCCACGGCGGCCGCCCGGCGCAGCGTCTCCGGGTCGCGCTCGGCGTCGGGGCCGACGCCGACCAGCAGCACCGCCGGCGCGGCCAGCGCGCCGTAGGACGGCAGCAGCAGCGCGTCGTCGAGGCGGCCGGCGAAGCCGGCGACCCGGCCGAGCTCGGCCAGGTCGGCGCCGAGCCGGGCGAGCACCGCCCCGGTCGGTCCGGTGGCGGCCGGCCCGTCCGGGCCGGCGGCGACGGGCAGGACGAGCAGGTCGGCCTCGGCCTGCTCGGGCGGGACGGTGGACAGCTGCAGGCGCGGCACTGGCGGGCTCCGGGAGGGTACGGTTCGGCGGTCGGGCCCACAGGATGCCACGGGAGGTGCCAGGCGCGTGAGGCGTCGCGTGAGGCGTCGCGTGAGGCGTCGGCGGCGCGACCCGGCGGTGGAGGCGGCCTGGTCGGGGTTCCTGGCGTTCGCCCGCGCGCTCGACGAGGGCAGCCGGGCGCTGCTGGCGACCGTGCCGAGCGCGCGGCGGCCGGGCGTGCCGCTGGAGGCCGGCGTGGCCGGCTTCCTCGCCGGCATCGAGGCGGCCGCCGCCGCGCTGCCCGGCTGGGCGCTGCCCG
>DASQWY010000221.1:0-4540 GCA_035640005.1 Actinomycetes bacterium | reverse complement strand
GGGTGCTGCGTGGTCGCGGCGCCAGCCTGCCCCGCCGCGGGCGGCCGCGCCATGGGGGATCCCCCTGGCGGATCCCGGAGCCGGGACGGTCGGGGTCAGGGTCGCTCCCGATGGCCGCCGCCCGCGCCGCGTGCCACCATGGCCACGACCCGAGCACGAGGAGGCAGCGACGGCCACGCAGGCGCCGGCACCCCACCGGGCCACCTGGCTGCTGACCCGCAGCCGCCACAACCGCGTGCTGGTCGGCGTGGCCGGCGGCCTCGGCGAGCGGCTGGGGGTCGACCCGATCCTGGTCCGGGTCGCCTTCGCGGTGCTGGCCATCGCGGGCGGCTCGGGGGTGGTGCTGTACCTGCTCGGCTGGGCGCTGTCGGCCGAGCCCGCCGAGGAGTCGGCCGCCCCGCGGCGCCCGCCGAGCGGCCGCCTGGCCGTCGCCCTCGGCTGCATCGTGCTCGGCACGCTGCTGCTGCTGCGCGACATCGGCCTGTGGTTCGGCGACCGGGTGGCCTGGCCGGTGGTGCTGGCCGCCGCCGGCTCGGCGGTGATCTGGGCCCGCAGCGACGACCGCGACCGGGCCCGCTGGGCCCGGGTCAGCGCCCGCATCCCCGGCGACCCGCTGCAGGCGCTGCTCGGCGGGCGCACCTGGCTGGTCCGCCTAGTCGTCGGCGGGCTGCTGGTCACCGCCGGCATGGCCCTGGTCCTGGCAGGCAGCGACGCGCTGGCCGCGGCGAGCAGCGCGCTGCTGGCGATGGGCGTCACCGCCGCCGGCCTCGGCCTGATCCTCGGGCCCTGGATCTACCGGCTGGCGCGCCAGCGCGACGAGGAGAGCCGCGGGCGCATCCGCTCCGAGGCCCGCGCCGAGCTGGCCGCCCACCTGCACGACTCGGTCCTGCACACGCTCGCCCTGATCCAGCGGGCCGACGCCCCGCCCGAGGTGGTCAGCCTCGCCAGGCGCCAGGAGCGCGAGCTGCGCGCCTGGCTGTACGGGCCGCCGCGGCGGCAGGAGGGCCGCCTGCGCACCGCGGTGGAGGCGATGGCGGCCCGGGTCGAGCAGCTCCAGGAGGTGCCGGTGGAGGTGGTGGTGGTCGGTGACGCACCCCTGGACGAGCGGGCCAGGGCGCTGGTGGAGGCCTGCCAGGAGGCGGCCAACAACGCCGCCAGGCACTCGGGCGCCGCCCTGGTCGCCGTCTACGTGGAGGTCGAGCCCGACCAGCTCACCGCCTACGTCCGCGACCAGGGCAAGGGCTTCGACCCCGGGCAGGTGCCGCCCGACCGGCGCGGCATCGCCGACTCGATCAAGGGCCGCATGCGCCGCCACGGCGGCGCCGCCACCGTCACCAGCGCGCCCGGCGAGGGCACCGAGGTGCAGCTGCGCATGCCGAGGGCGGCCGCGTGAGCCCCGACCAGGGCCACGGGCCGGTGCGGCTGTTCCTGGTCGACGACCACCAGTTCTTCCTGTCCGGCCTGCGCCACGAGCTGGGCGCCGAGTTCCAGATCGTCGGCGAGGCCGGCGACGTGGACGGCGCCGTCGACGGCATCCGGCGCACCCGGCCCGACGTGGTCCTGCTGGACGTGCACCTGCCGGGCGGCGGCGGCCGGGCGGTGCTCGAGTCCGTCCGCCAGACCCACCCCGACGTCCGCTTCCTGGCCATCTCGGTGTCGGACGCTGCCGAGGACGTGATCGGCGTGATCCGGGCCGGGGCGCGCGGCTACGTCACCAAGTCGATCGCCCCGGCCGACCTGGCCGCCGCCGTCCGGCGGGTGCAGGGCGGCGACGCGGTGTTCTCGCCGCGGCTGGCCGGCTTCGTGCTCGACGCCTTCCAGGGCGAGCTGGTCGGCGTCGGCGACCCCGAGCTCGACCAGCTCACCGCCAGGGAGCGGGAGGTGCTGCGCCACATCGCCCGCGGCTTCACCTACAAGGAGGTCGCTCGCCGCCTGCACCTGTCGGTCAAGACGGTCGAGACCCACGTCTCCTCGGTGCTGCGCAAGCTGCAGCTCTCCAGCCGCCACGAGCTGACCCGCTGGGCCAGCGACCGGCGCCTGGTCTGACCGCGCGGCGCCCCGCCTACGGGCAGGGCGGCACGGTGGTGGTCGGGTCGGGGATCGTGGTGGTGGTCGTGGTGGTGGTCGTCGTGGTCGTGGCGGTGCTGGTGGTCGTGGTGGTGCCGGTCGTGGTGGTGGCGCACTCGGTGGTGGTGGTCGGCGCGGTCGTGCTGGTGGTCGAGCTGGTCGGCGGCCGCGTGGTGGTGGTGGTGGTGGACGACTTCGTGGTCGTCGGACCGCTGGTCGGCGACCGGGCGGTCGTGGTCGTGGCCTTGCCGCTGGTGGTGGTCTTGCCGGCCGACGACCCGGTGCTCGCCGCGGCCGCGGCCGGCGGGTTCGTCGTCGACGTGCCGGTCGCCACCGTCGGGCCGACGGCGAAGCCGTGGTCGTACAGGGCGGCCCAGCGGAGCACCGCGTCGACGTAGGGCCAGGAGTGGTTGTAGCCGTAGACGGCCCGCCGCAGGCCGGCGTCCTGGCGCAGGTCGCCGCCGACCAGGCACAGGTAGGCGGCCGCGCTCACGGTGGCGTCGAACAGGTTGTTGGGGTCGGCGACGCCGTCGCCGTTGCCGTCCCGGCCGAGCCGCCGCCAGGTCGACGGCAGGAACTGCATCGGCCCGACCGCCCGGTCCCAGGTCGTGTCGGTGTCCCAGCGGCCCCCGTCGGTGTCGGGGATGCGGGCCACCCCGGCGCCGTTCAGCGGCGGCCCGGTGATCACCGGGCTCACCACCCCGGTCGGGCTGAACCGGGTGGCCGCGCCGAAGTGCAGGCCGTGGTTGGACTCGAGCTTGCCGATGCCGGCCAGCACGCTCCAGCGCAGGCCGCAGCCGGGATCGTAGCCGGACGCCCACGCGGCCGCCTGGCGGTAGGCGCGCAGGGCCATGGCCGGGATCGAGCGGTCGCTGCCGCTCGGGACGGTCATCACCGGTGGCGCGGACGCCCCCGGCCCGCTGGCGGCCGCGGCGGCCAGCGCCCGGTCCCTGGCGGCCGCGGCCGCCGCCTCCCGCCCGCGCCGCCACATCTCGGAGCGCAGCCGCGCCCACTCGTCCGGCGACGGCTGGCCGTTCACGCCCAGGTCGAGCAGCAGCTCGCCGGCGCCGGAGGAGCTGGCGCCCGTCTGCGAGCTCGGCAGCACGGCCGCGGCGACGAGCAGGACGAACAGCCACAGGCCGCCGGTCCTGAGGCGACGGAGGAAGGAGGACACCAGGGAGAGCGACGGCAGCGGCGGTCGAAGCATAGGCGGCTCCCGGAGGACACGGGTGACTCCATGGTTACACGATGCTCCTGGTTCGAGTACCCATGTCATGGCTTCGTCATCCCTACGACCGATGCACCGATTCCAGTACCAGCGCGAATCCGTCAAGGTGATGAGCGATGCATGAGCGTGACTGCCACGCTGTCTGGGTAATTGCCCCCTCACCAGGGGACAGGAAGGTCGGTTGTTGCTCGTGTATCGTATGAAGTCGCTTTGGCAGCCTCTGGCTCGCCAGCCGAGCAACTCCGGATGAGGTCGGCGTTGAAATTTGACAGCGGCTCGGGTCCCGCCGTCCTGACGGCGGCCGTCCGGCGTTCCGGCAGGACGGCCCCGTGACCGAGGAACGCAGCTTCCGGCTGGCGGCCGCGGTCGCCGCGGCGGTCGCCGTCGCCTTCGTGGTGTGGGTGCTGCTGTCGCTCGGCGGGCCGGACGTCACCAAGGCCGTCGACGACGTCGTGGTCGCGCTGGTCCCGCTGCTGGCGGCCGGCGCCTGCTTCCACGCCGCCCGCCGCGCCCCCTACGGGTTCGGCCGCGCCTGGACCGCCAGCCTGCGGCGGGCCTGGCGGCTGCTGGGGGCCTCCGCCCTCTCCTGGGGCCTGGGCCAGACCATCTGGGCCTTCTTCGAGCTGGTCGGCAAGTGGGACGTGCCGGTGCCCTCCCTGGCCGACGTCGGCTTCCTGGCCGCGCTGCCGCTGGCGGTCGCCGGCGTGCTGGCCTTCCCGACGGCGCCGACGAGCCCGGCCGCGCGCCTGCGGACCCTGCTGGACGGGCTGCTGATCGCCAGCTCGCTGCTGTTCGTGTGCTGGGCGACCCTGCTCGGCGACGTCTACCGGGCGACCACCACCAGCGCCCTCGAGAAGGCGGTCGTGCTGGCCTACCCGCTCGGCGACATCGTGGTGGTCACCATCGCGCTGATCGTGCTGAGCCGCTCCCAGGGTCGCGGGGTGGTGCCGCTGAGCATGATCACGGTGGCGATGTTCTTCCTGTTCGCCGCCGACTCGGCCTTCGCCTACCTCACCCAGACCAACGCCTACGCCACCGGCGACATCCTCGACACCGGCTGGCTGGTCGGCTACCTGCTGCTGCTGGTCACCGCGCTCAAGCCGGCCGTGGCGGAGCTGCGCACCGCCGACGGTGGGGACGACGACCCGTCGCTTGGCCGCCTCGTCCTGCCGTACGCGCCGATCCTGGTGGCGGCCGTCACCGGCGTCGCCACCCAGCTCCTGCGGGGCGCCTTCGACCCGTTCC
>DASQWY010000220.1:0-9315 GCA_035640005.1 Actinomycetes bacterium | reverse complement strand
GGGGCCGCCTGGCCGTCGCCGCCCTGGTCGGCAACGCCCTTCCCTACTGGTTGTTCGCGGCCGGGGAGCAGCACGTCGCCTCCAGCCTCGCCGGCGCGCTCAACGCCACCACCCCGCTGTGGACGCTCGGCATCGGCCTGGCGCTGCGCACCGAGGCCGTCTCCCCGGCTCGCGGCCTCGGGATGCTGCTCGGCTTCCTCGGGGTGCTGGTGATCCTGCTGCCGGGAGCGCACGTCGACCTGGCCGGCTCCGCCGCCGGGGGGCTGCTGTGCCTGGGCGCGGCGGCCAGCTACGCCGTCAGCTACGTCTACATGGGCCGGTACCTGACCGGCCGGGGCCTCACCCCGCTGGTCCTCTCCGCCGGCCAGCTGACCGCCGCGACCGGCCTGCTGCTGCTGGCCACGCCGGTGGGCGGGCTGCGGCCCGTCCACCTCTCCGCCGCGGTCGCCGCCAGCGTCGCGGTCCTCGGCGTGCTCGGCACCGGCGCCGCCTACGTCCTCAACTACCGGCTGATCGGCGACGACGGGCCCACCATCGCCTCGACCGTCACCTACCTGCTGCCGGTCGTCTCCGTCAGCCTCGGCGCCGCCGTGCTGGGCGAACCGGTCCGCTGGCAGCTGCTCGCCGGCACCGCCATGGTCCTGGCCGGCGTGGCCCTGGTGCGCGCCGGGGCGGCTGCACCGTTTCGCGACCTCCGGCATCCTTAGGGACACGCTGACCCGGGAGGCTCTCCGATGGCAGAGCTCGTCACCGCGTCCAACCGAGGTCCGGTCCAGTTCGAGGTCGACGACGACGGCAACCTGTCGTCCGGCCGGGGGGCGGGCGGCATGGTGGCCGCCGTCGGCCCCGCCCTGGCCGGCCAGGGCGGCACCTGGGTGGCCGCCGCCATCACCGAGGGGGACCGGGTGGCGGCACGGCGGGCCACCCGCGCCGGCCGGCTGCAGCCGGTCGAGCTCCCGCAGGGCTCGGTGCGGCTGCGCAGCCTGCTGATCGACCCGCGCGTCTACCAGGCCTACTACAACCGGGTGTCGAACCGGACCATCTGGTTCCTGCAGCACTACCTGTTCGACGTGCCCCGCCATCCCCGGTTCGACCGCACCTTCCGGACCGCCTGGGGCCACTACGAGGACGTCAACCGGCTGTTCGCGGCGGCCTGCGACGACGAGGTCGACCCCGGCGGCGAGGTCCACGTGCAGGACTACCACCTGAGCCTGGCCCCGGCGATGCTGCGCAGCCGGCGGCCGGACCTGTCGATCGCCCACTTCACCCACTGCCCCTGGGCCAACCCCGGCTACTTCGCGATGCTGCCGGTGCCGGTCGCCCGCGCCATCCTGGCGGGCATGCTCGGCGCCGACCTGCTCGGCTTCCTGGTGCCGCGCTGGGCCCGCAACTTCCTGCGCTGCTGCCAGGAGGCCGGCTTCCCGGTCGACCGCGCGGCCGACACGGTGCGGGCGCCCGACGGCCGCACCGTGCTGGTGCGCAGCTACCCGCTGGGCGTGGACGGGGACGAGCTGCGGGCCATGGCGGCCGAGCCGCGGGCGCAGACGCAGACCCGCTGGGTGCGCGACGTGGCCAAGGGGCGGCGGCTGATCGTCCGGGTCGACCGCATGGAGCTGTCCAAGAACATCCTGCGCGGCCTGGACGGCTACGCCGCCTTCCTGGAGCGCCACCCGCGCGCCCGCAACCGGGTGGTGCACTACGCGCTGGCCTACGCCTCCCGCCGCGACCTGCCCGAGTACCAGGCGTACACCGCCGAGGTCAAGGCCGCGGCCGAGGCGATCAACGAGCGGTTCCGGACGCGCACCTGGGAGCCGGTGGTGCTGGAGCTGAAGGACAACTACCCGCGGGCGCTGGCCGCCATGGCCGAGGCCGACGTGCTGCTGGTCAACCCGGTGTGGGACGGCATGAACCTGGTCGCCAAGGAGGGGCCGGCGGTGAGCCGGCGGGACGCGGTGCTGGTCCTGTCCCGCAACGCCGGCGCCGCCGACGACCTGGCCGACGGCGCGCTGCTGGTCAACCCGTTCGACACCGACGAGCTGGCCGAGGCGATCGCGACCGCCCTGGCGATGCCGCCCGACGAGCGGGCCAAGCGCGCCGAGCTGCTGCGCGAGGGCGCCAGCGCGCTGCCGCCGCAGGACTGGTTCCTCGCCCAGCGCCGCGACCTGGCGGCCCACGCGCGCCGCGCCGGCGGCGCGCCGATCGGCATGGCCGGCGCCCGCTACGGCCAGGGCCAGCCGCAGCCGGGCAGGGGCGCCGACCGGCCGCGCTGAGCCGCCGGCGCTACGCCCAGCCTGCCAGCAGGTCGCGCAGGCCCTCCGGGCCGTCGACCACCAGGTCGGCGGCGTCGAGCAGCTCCGCCGGGGCCTCGGCCGAGCGGACGGCGACCCGCAGGCCGTCCAGGCCGGCGGCGGCCAGGCCCTCCACGGCGGCGAAGGCGGCCAGGTCGCCGCGGTCGTCCCCGGCCGCCACCACCAGCTCGGCGCGCGAGGAGGCCGCCACCTTGCGGACCGCGCCGCCCTTGTCGGCGTCGACCGCCGGGCGCAGCTCGACCACCAGCCTGCCAGGCTGCAGCACCAGGCCATGGCGGTCGGCGGCCGCCCGCGCGGCCGCCCCGACCGGCCCGGCCCAGCGGTCGGGGTCGGCCACCCGCCGCAGGTGGACGCCGACCGACAGCCCCTTGTCCTCCAGGTGGGCGCCGGAGGCGGCCACGGCCGGGTCGGCGGCCAGCTCGGCCAGGGCGGCGCGCACGGCCGGCCGGGCCGCCTCGACCTCCGGGGCGACCGCCAGCTCGCCACCGCGGACCTCCTCCATGCCGTACAGGCCGAGGTAGCGGACCCGCCGCGCGCCGACCCGGTCGGCCAGCCAGCCGGCGGGGCGGCCGGAGACCAGCGCCACCGCGGCGAAGCGGCCGGCGAGCCGGTCGAGCAGGGCGGGCACGCCCGGCAGCGGCACCGCCGCCTCGGGGTCGTCGACGATCGGCGCCAGGGTGCCGTCGAAGTCCAGGCACAGGGCGGCCCGGGCGGCCCGCTCGGCGACCTCGGCGGGCTCGACGGGGAGCGTCACCGGTAGTCCCTCCCGACCACCACGTGCAGGTCGACCTGCCGCGACAGGTTGCGGGGCGCGGGCGCGACCAGCTGGAACACGGGGAAGCGGGCCCGCAGGGCCAGCGCGTCGGCGCGGTGCCCCTCGGTGAAGTAGATGCGCGAGGTGCGGTAGTTGCCCAGGGCGGTGTTGGTGGCGACCACCTGGTAGCCGGCGGCCCGCAGCCGGTCGGCGACCCGGTGGGCCAGGCCGGTGACGAAGGCGCCGTTGAGCACCTGGACGGTCACGCCCTTGGCGGGCGGCAGGGTGCCGGCGGTGGTGGCCGGTCCGGTGGTGGTCGGCGCCGCGGTGGTGGGGGCGCCGGCGGTGGTGGTCGGCGCGCGGGTGGGCGCGGCCGCGGTGCTGGTGCTGGTGCGGCGGGTGCTGCCCGCCGCCTGGCCGTGGTTGCGGGCGGCGCCGCCGCTCAGCCGGTCGACCGCCAGGAACAGGGCGAGGAACACGGCCAGCAGCAGCGCCGCCCGAGCGGTCGGACCGGGTCGCAAGCTGACCTCCTGGGAAGGGAACCGATGGCCGGCGCGCCGGCTAGCTCCCGCTCGACTCCTGCACGCCGAGCCTACGCGATGCCTGCTGCCTGCGCCGCGCCGCCCGCTGCCGCTGCAGGCGCCTGACCAGCACCGGATCGAAGGCCGCCGCGGCGGGGTCGTCGATCAGCCGGTTGAGCAGCTGGTAGTAGGCGGTCGGGCCGATGCCGAACTGGCGGCGGATCGCCTCCTCCTTGGCCCCGGCATAGCGCCACCACTGCCGTTCGAAGGCCAGCACCGCCCGTTCCCGGTCGCCGAGGGTGCCGCCGTCCGCCTCCTGCCATGCGTAGTTCTGCACGTCATCTCCCCGCAGTTCTCTGCAGGCCGGGACCGGAGCCGCGTCCCACGCCGTCGCGCCAAACCCGCAAGATGTTGCGATGGCCGGCACCCTATCCCCAACATATTGCGGAGGCAAGCCGGCCGCTCGTCGTGTTCGACCGGCTTGAGCAGGCGATTCGACAGCGGCGGGAGGGGCGCGCTAGAGTCCGGCCCGTTTGGTCACGGAATGGTCACCGGACGGCGAGTGTTTCATCACGGCCCTTGAGCCAGCGGGGCCGGATCGCACCGGACGGGCCCCTCCGATCCCCCACCGGAGGGAATGGGCGCTTCCCCTTTCCACCGCCCCCCGTCGATCCACCGGGTTGGGATGGAAGGAGACGGGACCTTTGCCGTTAGGCATCCGGCGGCTCCCCCACCGTCGATGGCTCGGCCGCGGAGCGCAGGCGGCGCTGATCGTCGCCGTCCTGTTCGCGCTCGCCCCGGCCGGTCCGGTCCACGGCGCCCCCTCCACCAAGACCCGCCTGTCCAGCCGCCTGGACCAGCTCAACCGGCAGGCCGACCAACTGGTCGAGGACTACCTGCAGAGCCGGCTCGCGCTCAAGCGGACCCAGGCCAGCCTCGACGGGCTGCGCCGCCAGACCGACGAGGCCCGCAAGACGCTGGAGGCGCTGCGGGTCAACATGGGCGACCGCGCCGCCGCCGCCTACGTCCAGGGTCCCGCGACCAGCCTGGCCTCCCTGCTCGGCTCCGAGGACCCGGTGCAGGCGATGGACCGGGTGCAGGTGCTCGACATCCTCGCCGAGCGGGACGGCGCGCTGCTGGACCAGCTCGAGGTCGCCACCAGGACCTACGACGTGCGCCGCAAGGCCCTGGCCGCGGCCGAGGAGTCGCAGGGTGCCGAGGTCGCCCGCCTGCGGGCGGCCAAGGCCAAGGTCGACGCCGCCGTCGCCGAGACCAAGCGGTTGATCGCGGCCAGCGCCCGCCCGCCGCAGCCGCCGACCGCCAAGCCGGTCGCGCCGCCCTCGGGCGGTGGCAGCGGCGCGGCCGCGATCGCCGTCCGGACCGCCATGGCGCAGGTCGGCAAGCCGTACGCCTACGGCGCGGCTGGGCCGAACGCCTTCGACTGCTCCGGCCTCACCATGTACGCCTGGGCGGCGGCCGGCGTCAGCCTGCCCCACTCCAGCAGCGCCCAGTACGGCGTGGGGCGGCACGTCTCCGCCAGCGAGCTGCAGCCGGGCGACCTGATCTTCTACTACACACCGATCTCGCACGTGTCCATGTACATCGGCGGTGGCCGCCGCGTGTCGGCCACCCACACCGGCGACTACGTCCGCATCCAGGACCTGGGCTCCGACATCGTCGGCTACGCCCGTCCGACCGGATAGCCAGAGCCGCGCCTCCCAGCGCCCAAGATCCCCCATGCGGAAGGCCCGCCACGGCGGGCCTTCCGCATCTTGGGGTTTGCCTCCCGGGCCGGCGTTCAAGAAGATGAACCAGGGGGGGAGGTTCGGCGCATGATCCTTGGGATGGTCGGGACCCGCTTCGCGGGGCTGGACGGGGTGAGCCTCGAGGCGGACAAGCTGGCCACCGTCCTGGAGGAGGCGGGCCACTCGGTCGTGTGGTTCGCCGGCGAGCTCGGCGACCGCTTCCGGCCCGGGCTGCTGCACCCGCCGGCCCATTTCCGCCACCCGGCCAACCGGATGCTGGAGGCCGAGCTGTTCGGCGACGGGCCGCCCTCGCCAGCCACCGTCCAGGCGATGCGCGACCGCACCGGCGAGCTGAAGGCGGTGCTGCGCTGGTTCCTGCGCGACTTCGAGGTCGACGCGGTGATCGTCGAGAACGCCCTGTGCCTGCCGGTGAACGTCCCGCTGGGGCTGGCGATCACCGAGATCCTGGTGGAGACGGGGCTGCCGGGCATCGCCCACCATCACGACTTCGCCTGGGAGCGGGAGCGCTTCCGCCGGCCGCAGATGCCGGAGATGCTGCGCACCTGGTTCCCGCCGGACCTGCCCGGGCTGCGGCACCTGGTGATCCACTCCACCGCCCGCGCCGAGCTGCTGCGCCGCCGCGGCATCGTCGCCGTGCTGCTGCCCAACGTCATGGACTTCGAGGAGGAGCCCGTGACCGGCGACGGCGCCGCCTACCGGGCCGCCGCCGGGCTCGGCCCGGACGACCTGCTGCTGTTGCAGCCGACCCGGGTGGTGCCCCGCAAGGGGATCGAGACCACCCTGCGGCTGGCCGCCGAGCTGGCCGACGACCGCGTGAAGGTGGTCGTCAGCCACCACGAGGGCGACGAGGGGTTCGGCTACGGGCGGCGGCTGCGGGAGCTGGCCGAGCGGCTCGGCGTCGACCTCCGCTTCGCGCCGGCGCGGGCCGACTACGAGGTGGACCCGGCGCGGCCCCTGCTGGCCGACGCCTACGCCGCCGCCGACCTGGTCTGCTACCCGAGCCGCTACGAGGGGTTCGGCAACGCCCTGCTGGAGGCCTTCTACCACCGCCGCCCGGTGCTGGTGAACCGCTACCCGGTCTACGTGCAGGACATCGCCCCCACCGGGGTCGAGTGCGCCGAGATCGACGGGGGGCTGTCGGTGGAGGCGGTCAAGCGGGCGGCCAGGGCGCTGGAGGACCCCGGCGTCTGGCGCGAGTCGGCGGAGCGGAACTACCAGGTCGGGCGCGGCCACTTCTCCTACGCAGTGATCCGCGACCGGCTCCTGCCGCTGCTGCCCCAGCCCTGACGGCCTACGGGAACAGGCCGCGGGTCGCGTGGGCGTCGGCGACCCGGCCGATGCCGATCACCTGGGCGGCCTGGCGCATGCTCAGCCCGCGCTCCTGGGCGAACGCGGAGACCTCCTCGTAGGCCCGCTCCATCACCCTGCGCATGCGCTGGCCCACCTGGTCCTCGCTCCAGAAGTAGGCCTGGATGTCCTGCACCCACTCGAAGTAGCTGACGGTCACCCCGCCGGCGTTGGCGAGCACGTCGGGGACGACCAGGCAGCCGCGGTCGTTCAGCACCTTGTCGGCCGCCGGGGTGGTCGGGCCGTTGGCCGCCTCCACCATGATCGAGGCCTTCACCTGGTCGACGTTGTCGCCGCGGATCACGCCCTCCAGGGCGGCCGGGATGAACACGTCCACGTCCAGGCCGACCAGCTCCTCGTTGGAGATGCGGTCGGCGCCCGGGTAGGTGGACACGGTCGGCGAGCCGGTGGCCCGGCGGTGCCGCGACAGCGCCTGCGGGTTCAGCCCGCGGGCGTTGTGGACGCCGCCGCGCACGTCGGAGACGGCCACCACCTTGCAGCCGGCGTCGTGCAGGAACAGGGCCACCGCCGAGCCGACCTTGCCGTAGCCCTGGATGGCGACGGTCACGTCCGAGGGCTGCAGCCCGCGCTCCCGCAGCGCCATGAACAGGCAGTACATGACCCCCAGGGCGGTGGCGCCGCGGCGGCCCTCGGAGCCGCCGATGGCGATCGGCTTGCCGGTGACGATGCCCGGCACCGAGTAGCCCTGGTTGACCGAGAAGGTGTCCATGATCCAGGCCATCACCTGGTCGTCGGTGTTGACGTCGGGCGCGGGGATGTCCTTCTCCGGGCCGATGATCGGCAGCAGCTCGGCGGCGTAGCGGCGGGTGAGCCGTTCCAGCTCACCGCGCGACAGGGTGGTCGGGTCGACCACCACGCCGCCCTTGGCCCCGCCGAAGGGGATGCCGACCACCGCGCACTTCCAGGTCATCCACATCGCCAGGGCCTTGATCTCGTCGAGGGAGACCATCGGGTGGTAGCGGATCCCGCCCTTGGCCGGGCCCCTGGTGACGTTGTGGTGGACCCGGTAGCCGGTGAACACCTCCAGGCGGCCGTCGTCGCGGCGCACCGGCACCGCCACCGTGAGGACCCGTTTGGGGGACGCCAGCAGGTCGCGCATGCCCTGGTCGAGGCCGAGCACGTCGGCCGCCTCCTCCAGCTGGAACAGGGCCGCCTCCCAGGCGCTGGTCTCCTCTCGCAGCAGGGTTTCGCTCACGGATCGGTCGCCTCCCGGCCGGCTCCGTTGCCGGCCCTCGTGGTGGGGTACCCCGCGGGTCGGCTCCGTTGCCGGCCCTCTCGGTCAGGTACCCCACGGAATCCTATCGGAGACCTCGGGAGGACCACCCTGGCCCGACCCGCCAACCGGGCGGGGCCGCGTGCGCCGGTCTGGAGTACGGCGGCGCGACGGGCGGGCCGCCGAGGCGCTACGGTTTGGCGATGAACGCGCCGCCGAGGACGACCGGGACGTCGGTCGGCATGTTCGCCATCGTCGCGGTCATCTGGTGGTTCTCGGTGCTGGTGGTGGGGGCGGCCGCCTATGGCGCCGGCCTGCTGGTGGGCGGGCGGCCGCTGGTCTGGGGGATGGTCGCGGGGCTGGCCTGGACCGCCAGCGCGCTGCTGCTGCTGGTGCGCCCGCTGGAGGCCGGGGTGGCGCGGCTGCTGTACCGCGGCCTGCGGCGGCCGGGCCCGGCGGAGCTGGAGCGCATCGTCCCCGCCTTCCGGCGCGTGTGCCGTCGGGCGGGCGCCGACCCCGGCCGCTACCTGCTGCGGGTCCAGGAGCAGCCGCAGGTCAACGCGTTCGCGCTCGGCGGCCACCTGGTCGCCGTCACCCGGGTCGCGCTGGAGCTGGACGACGGCATGCTGGAGGCGGTGCTGGCCCACGAGCTCGGCCACCACCTGCACCTGCACCCGCTGGCCACCAGCCTCGGCTGGTGGTACCTGCTGCCGTTCGCGGTCGCCGAGGGGGCCTGGCGGCGGATCGGCAGGGCCACCCGGGCGATGGCCAGGGCGTTCGCGCGGCTGCGGGGGGACGGCGGCGGCGCCCCCGGCGGCCTGCTCGGCCTGCTGGTCGCCCTCGGCGCCCTGGTGCTCGTCGGCACCGTGCTGGTGGTGGTGCTGTGCGTGCTGTGGCTGCCGTTGCTGCTGCTGGTGCGGGCGGCCAGGCTGCTCGGCGCCGGGCTCTCCCGGGCTGGCGAGCGCGCCGCCGACCGGCACGCCGTCCAGCTCGGCTACGGCGCCGACCTGGTCGCGGTGCTGGAGCTGTTCGTCCCGGGCGAGCTGGCCAGCCCCCGGCCGCGCGGCCTGGCCGCCCTGCTGCAGAGCCATCCGAGCTGCCAGGCGAGGCTGGCGGCGATCCGGGCGGACGGCTAGAGCTGAGGCCGGTTCATTCGGGGGGGAGCTCTCTCCCCCCGAACCTCAAGGTGCGACCTGCTTGCGGCAGTGGCGGGCGGCGTCGACGTAGTCGTGCAGCGAGGTCTCCAGGCGCCGGTCGCGCACCTGGCCGATCAGGTAGGAGATGACCACGTCGGCCTGCTCGACGGCGCCGAGGCAGGTGCGGGCGGGCGCGCCGGTGGGCGAGTGGATGGTGGTGGCCGGCGCGGCGGTCCGGACCGCCGGCA
>DASQWY010000219.1:0-2672 GCA_035640005.1 Actinomycetes bacterium | reverse complement strand
AGCCGAACAACACGCCGATCTTCTCGCGGAGCTGGTTGATGAAGACGGCGGTGGTCTTGGACCTGGAGATGTTGCCGGAGAGCTTGCGGAGGGCCTGGCTCATCAGGCGGGCCTGGAGACCGACGTGGGAGTCGCCCATCTCGCCCTCGATCTCGGCCCGGGGGACGAGCGCGGCCACCGAGTCGATCACGATCACGTCCAGGGCGCCCGAGCGGACCAGCATGTCGGCGATCTCGAGGGCCTGCTCGCCGGTGTCGGGCTGGGAGATCAGCAGCTCGTCGGTGTTGACGCCGAGGTTGCGGGCGTAGGCGACGTCGAGGGCGTGCTCGGCGTCGATGAACGCGGCGATGCCGCCGTTGCGCTGGGCCTCGGCGATGACGTGCAGCCCCAGGGTGGTCTTGCCCGAGGCTTCGGGGCCGTAGATCTCGACCACCCGGCCGCGTGGCACGCCGCCGATGCCGAGTGCCAGGTCGAGGGCGAGGCTGCCGGTCGGGATGGCCTCGACCGGGGCGGCCGGGCCGTCGATCCCCATCCGCATGACCGAGCCCTTGCCGAACTGCTTCTCGATCTGCAGCAGGGCGACTTCGAGTGCCTTCTCGCGCTCCACGGTCCCTCCCCGGACGCTTCCGTTCCGGGCAGTATAAGTCGAGGTCATGACAGTCCTTCCCGTCGGCGGCCCGGCTGAGCGGGCCCCCCGAAAGGACCGCCGCCGGCGTGGTTCGAGCACCGTACTACGAACGTCTGTTCGATACAACGACCATACCGCGATCTGGGGACAATCGGTCGCGGGCCGGGGCGAGGCGACGCGGGCGACGGTGGCCGGGCCCTGGCGGCGGGGACGGGGATGCGGGGCGGCGGGCGACCCGGGTGACGGGACCCAGGGGGCAGGGGCTCGGGCACGACCCGGCGTGGGGGCGCCGGGCCACGCGAGCTTGTCAGGCGGCCTCGACGACGGTGGTCGAGGCGGTGGAGGCGTCGGGCTCGCAGTCGCACTGGTCGGTGAGCACGACGCGGGTGACGGGGGTCTCGGGCTCCGGCTCGGGCAGAGGGATCTCCAGACCCGGGGTGACGCGGTAGTGCAGGAGGATCACGGCACGACCTCCTTCGATGCTCGAACGGGCAGGTCGAGTGCTGGTGATGATGGTACACGAATATATCTGATACATCAACAATTTATCTCTCAGTTGTCGATGGCTCAGCAGTCGAGCTATCATCTAGCTCGTTCGTGCTTCCCGAGGTGAGATCCCGTGCCGGCCGCAACCAAGTCCAAGACGAAGCAGCAGCTCGCCGCCGAGGTGATGGCGCTCGTGCTGCGGCTGAAGAAGGAGAACGTCCGCGAGCACAGCGGCGACCTGCGGCCCTACGACCTGACCACCCAGCAGGTGTGGCTGCTGGCCGAGCTGCCGGAGCACGAGGGCGTGCCGACGGGCACGCTGGCCGACGCCCTCCAGTGCCACGGCTCCAACGTGACCGGGATGGTCGACCGGCTGGAGGCCCGCGGCCTGGTCGTCCGCCAGGCGAGCACGGCCGACCGGCGGGTCAAGTTCGTCGAGCTCACCGAGGCGGGACGCGCCCTCCGCGACGAGGTCGTCGAGATCGCCAGGCGGCCGCCGCGCGTGCTGCTGGAACGGCTCGACTCCGAGCAGCTGCGCGCCCTGCAGGACCTGCTCGCCGCCGTCTGCGACGGCCTGGAGTGAGGCCCGCTCAGGCGCCGAGCGGGAACGTCCGCACCACCCGGTAGCGGGCTCCCCGATTGGTCAGCGTGCTGCGGTAGCAGGCGAGCTCGCGCGCGTCCCAGGGCCGGCCGGCGGCGGCCGCGGCGGCGACCAGCTCGACGGCGGCCTCCGGCACCGGGCCGGGGTCGCCGAAGCGGGCGAGCGTCAGGTGCGGCACCAGCGCCCGCTCCTCGAACCGCAGCCCGCCCGCGCGGCAGGCCTCGGCCAGGTCAGCCGCCAGCCGGACGAGCACGTCGGCCTCGCCGGCGACCCCGGTCCAGAGCACCCGGGCCCGTCTGGGGTTCGGGAAGGCGCCGGCGCCCTCCAGCCGCAGCCGGGCCGGCGGCGCGCCGGCCGCCGACGCCTCCCCCACCCGCACCACCGCGTCGGCCAGCTCGGCGCGGACCTGGCCGAGGAAGGCCAGGGTGAGGTGCCAGCCACCGGACGCGGTGAAGCGGGCGGCGGGCAGCAGCCGCTCCAGCTCGGGCATGGCGGCCTCCAGCGGCGCGCGGCTGGGGCCCGGCACCGGCACCGCGAAGAACAGCCGGCCGGTGAGCAGGTCGGGGTCGGAGAGGGTGCCGCCCGCGTCCCCGCGAGGCCGCTCGCGCGGCGGGGTGGCACGGCGGCCGGGGCGGGGAGCGGTCATGCCAGGCCCTCCAGGCGGCGGCGCAGCAGGTCGAGGGCGACGGTGGTCGCCCAGGCCCTGACCTGCGCGCGGTCGCCGGGTGCGCGCACGGCCATGCTGGCCGACCCGGCGCCGTCGGCCACGCCCAGGCAGAGCGTGCCGACCGGCTGGCCGGCCTGCTCGGCCGGTCCGGCGACGCCGGTGGTGGCCAGGCCGAGGTCGGCGCCGAAGGCCCGCCTGGCCCCGGCGGCCATGGCGGCGGCGACCGGCTCGCTGACCGGGCCGTGCTCGGCGAGCAGGTCGCGGTCGACCTCCAGCAGGCCGGCCTTGGC
>DASQWY010000218.1:0-8491 GCA_035640005.1 Actinomycetes bacterium | reverse complement strand
CCGGACGACCGGGGCCGGCTGCGCTACGGCTCGCCGCTGATGACCGTCACGGTCGACGCGACCACGCCGCTGGGGCTCGGCACCTTCGGTTTCGACGACGAGGGCGTGCCGGCGCAGCGCACCCCGCTGGTGGTCGACGGGACCGTGGAGGGCTTCCTGACCAGCCGCGAGACCGCGGCCGTGCTGGGCGGCACCTCCGGGGGGACGATGCGCGCGGACGGCTGGGCGAGCCTGCCGCTGATCCGCATGACCAACGTCAACCTGGAGCCCGGTGAGGGCTCCCTGGGGGAGCTGGTCGCCGACACCGCCGACGGGCTGCTGCTGTCGACCAACCGCTCCTGGTCGATCGACGACCGGCGGGTCAACTTCCAGTTCGGGGTGGAGGCGGCCTGGGAGATCCGCGGCGGCCAGCTGGGGCGCCTGTACAAGAACCCCACCTACGACGGCCGCACCACCGAGTTCTGGGGCTCGATGGACGCGGTCTGCGGCCCGGGCGCCTGGCGGGTGCACGGCACCCCCAACTGCGGCAAGGGCCAGCCCGGCCAGATCGCCAGGGTCTCCCACGGCGTCGCCCCGGCCCGCTTCCACGGCGTCCACGTGGGGGTCGGGGGGTGAGGGTCCCCCTGCTGGAGCTGGCCGAGGCCGCCCTGGACGCGCCCGGCGCCGACGACGTCGAGGCGCTGGTGGAGCGGCGCGCCGGCGGCCTCACCCGCTTCGCCGGCGGCCACATCCACCAGTCCAGCTGGCAGGAGGACCTGGCGGTGCGGGTGCGGGCGGTGGTCGACGGCAACCGGGTGGGGGTGGCCACCGTCCACGACCCCTCGCCGGCCGCGGTCCGCGGGGCCGCGCGCAAGGCCCGGGAGCTGGCCGCCGGGATGCCGCCCGACCCCGGCTACCCGGGCATGCCCGGCGCGGCCGCCTACCCCGAGGGCGACCGCCGCGACGAGGCGACCGCCGCCGCCGACCCGGCCACCCGCGCCGGGCTGGTCGCCCGGGTGGTGCGCGCGCTGCCGGCGGGGGTGACCGCGGCCGGCGCCTGCGAGACCGCCGAGCTGGAGGTGGCGGTCGCCAACACCCGCGGGGTCCGCGCCGCCGACGCCACCACCCTGGCCAGCTTCTCCATCCTGGCCGACGCCAGCCCGGGGACCGGCTGGGCGGAGGCGGCCGAGCCGGCGCTCGGCGACCTGGACGCCGCCGCCCTCGGCGAGCGGGCGGCGGCCAAGGCGCTCGGCGGCCGGGAGCCGCGGGAGCTGGCCCCCGGCGCCTACCCGGTGGTGCTGGAGCCGAACGCGGTCGCCACCCTGGTGCAGTTCCTCGGCTTCCTCGGCTTCGGCGCCAAGGCCTACGACGAGGGCCGCAGCTTCCTGGTCGGCCGGCTCGGCCAGAAGATCTGCTCGCCGCTGATCTCGATCGTGGACGACGCGCTCGCCCCCGGGGCGGTCGGCATCCGCTTCGACTTCGAGGGCGTGCCCAAGCGGCGGGTGACCCTGGTCGACGAGGGGGTCGCCGCCAGCCTGGTCTACGACTTCCGGGCGGCGCGCGAGCACGGGGTCGAGCCGACCGGGCACGGGCTGCCCGCCCCCTCCTCGGAGGGCGCCTTCCCGCTCGACATGGCCATGCTGCCGGGCGCGACCCCCCAGGCCGAGCTGGTCACCGGCCTGGAGCGGGGCCTGCTGGTCACCCGCTTCCACTACACCAACGTGGTCAACCCGATGACGGCCACGGTCACCGGCATGACCAGGGACGGGACCTTCTGGGTCGAGGACGGCGAGGTGACCGGCGCGGTCCGCAACCTGCGCTTCACCCAGTCGATCCTGGAGGCGTTCTCGGCGGTGCGGGCCGTCGGCGCCGAGACCGAGCTGGCCACCGAGAGCTTCTTCGGCGCCGCCCGCGCCCCGGCGCTGGCAATCGACAGGTTCAACTTCTCCAGCGCGACGACCTTCTGACGGGCCGGGCGGCTACCCTGAAGCCATGCCAGAGCTGCCGGAGGTGGAGTCGGTCCGCCGCCAGCTCGCGCCGGCGCTGACCGGCCGGACGGTGGTGCGCGTCTGGGCCGACGCCCAGCGGCGCTTCCACGCCCCGGAGCGGCTGGCCGGCCGCACCGTGCGGGCGGTCGGGCGGCGCGGCAAGTTCCTGGTCTGCCCGCTGGACGCGGGCCTGGAGCTGGTGCTGCACCTCGGCATGACCGGCGCGCTCGGCTTCGGCCCGGCCGACGCGTACGCCCGCGCCCGGCTCGGCCTGGACGACGGCCGCGAGCTGGTCTTCCGCGACGTGCGCCGCTTCGGCTGCCTGGCCGTGGTCGACGCCGGCGACTACCGGGTGCTGCCCAGCCTGGCGCGGCTCGGCCCGGAGCCGCTGTCGGACGCGTTCGACCCCGAGCGGTTCGCCCGCGACCTGGCCGCCACCCGCGCCCCGGTCAAGCCGTACCTGCTCACGCAGCGGCCGGTCGCGGGCGTCGGCAACATCTACGCCGACGAGGCCCTGTGGCTGGCCCGTGTCCACCCCGCCTCGCGGCGGGTCGGGCGGGCGCGCGCCCACGCCCTGCACGCCGCCATCCGCGAGGTGCTGGCCGCCGCCATCACCCGCGAGGGCACCACCTTCCGCGACTACCGCATGGTCAACGGGGAGAGCGGCCGCAACTCCCCCTTCCTGGTCGCCTATGGCCAGGCCGGCCGCCCCTGCCCGCGCTGCGCCACCCCGCTGCGCAAGGTCGTGCTGGGAGGCCGCGGGACGACCTTCTGCCCGCGCTGCCAGCGCCGCTGAGCATCAGCCGAGCGTCCGGACGACCGCTACCGTCCCGCCCGCTCGGCCCGGAACAGGACCCGCTTGAAGGGGTAGCGGTAGGGGCGCTCGTGGTCGAGGCGGTCCAGCAGCCGCTCGCGGTAGCGGGTCAGGAACTGGTCGAACAGCTCGGCCGGCAGCCGGCGCTGGTAGTCGGTGAGCAGGGTACCCCTGACCCACTCGACGACCTCCTCCGGCCCGGCCAGGCGGTGCAGGTAGACCTGCAGGCGGACGTGCTGGCCGGTGAGGCCGAGCCGGTCCAGCAGGGTCGCGTACCACTCGGGGGGCTGCACCGGCCAGTCCCGCCGGTAGCCGCCGAGCGCCGCCGCGAACGGCGCCTCGGCGGCCAGCTCGTCGGCGACCCGGTGGGAGGGGTGGTCGTTGTTGGCGGGCATCTGCACGGCCAGCTGCCCGCCGGGGGCGAGCTGCCCGGCCAGGCGGGTGAGCAGCGCCCGGTGGTCGGGCAGCCAGTGCAGGGCCGCGTTGGAGAAGATCACGTCCCAGCCGCCCTCCCCGAAGCCGGCGATGTCGCCCTTCCGGAAGCGGAGGCCGCCGGCCGCCAGCGGCCGCGCCTTGGCCAGCATCGCCGCCGAGGTGTCCACCCCCAGCGTCTCGTCGGCGCCGAGCGCCCGGTGCAGCTCGGCGGTCAGCTCGCCGGAGCCGCAGCCGAGGTCGACGACCCCCCCGCCCGGCACCGGCCGCAGCAGGTTCAACAGGTCCCAGAACGGCGCGCTCCGCTCGTCGGCGAAGCGCTGGTACTGGTCGGGGTCCCAGGCGTCCTTCACGTCGTCACGGTACCGCGCCGGCCAGTGGATATGGACACCGCACCAGGTGGATGGTCCAAGATACGGACGACGGGAATGGAAGCATCCGGCACGACGGAAGGGACACGGATCCGCTTGGCCGACCAAACGATGATCGGAAAGGTCGGCAGGGTGACCGGCACGATCGCGCCCGGACGGCTCGGCGAGGTGATGGTCCCGGTCCGTGGCGGCAGCGAGGCGTTCAACGCCTACGCGGCCGACACCGGCGACACGATCGCCAGGGGCACCCGCGTCGTGGTCGTCGAGTACTTCCCGCCCAGGACCGTCGTGGTCAGCCCCGTCTAGGAGGCCGGAATGGATCCGCTCGTAGCGGCAGGCGCCGCCGTCGTCGCCGTCGTCGTGCTGTTCGTGTTGTTCAGGCTCATGTGGCGGGTCGCGGAACCGAACGAGGCGCTGGTCATCTCCGGGCTGCGGGAGCACTCGACGGTCGAGGGGGTCGGCGAGAGCCTCGGCTTCAGAATCGTCACCGGCAAGGGCACGATGGTGCTACCCGGCATCCAGACGGTCCGACGGCTGTCGCTGGACCTGCGCGAGGCCGAGCTCGCCATCGACTGCGTCACCCACCAGGGCATCCCGCTCGGCATCCAGGGCGTGGTGATCTTCAAGGTCGGGGACGACTACGCGTCGATCGCCAATGCCGCCCGCCGCTTCCTCGATCAGCAGCAGCAGATGGACGCGCGGGTCCACAACGTGTTCGCCGGCCACCTGCGGGCGATCGTCGGCAACATGACCGTCGAGGAGATGATCCGCGACCGGGAGAAGCTCACCGCCCTGACCCGGGAGTCCTCCGGTACGGAGATGGAGAAGCTCGGGCTCATTGTCGACAGCCTCCAGATTCAGGAGATCCACGACCCGACGGGCTACATCCGCAACCTCGCCCTGCCGCACGCGGCGGCGGTGTCCCGGGAGGCCCGCATCGCCCAGGCGCACGCCGACCGGGAGGCGACCCAGGCCGAGCAGGAGGCCGAGGCCCTCAAGGCGGCCGCCCGGCGCGACAGCCAGATCAAGCAGGCCGGCTACCAGGCCCAGGTGGACCGGGCGTCCGCCGAGGCCAAGCAGGCCGGCCCGCTGGCCGAGGCCACCGCCCACCAGAACGTGGTCGTCGAGGAGACCAAGGTCGCCGAGCTGGAGGCGCACCGCGAGGAGCAGCGCCTGCAGGCCAGCATCCGCAAGCCGGCCGACGCCAAGGCCTACCAGGAGGTCACCCTGGCCAAGGCCGCCCGCGACGCCCGCATCGCCGGGGCCGAGGCGCAGCGGCAGGAGGTCGAGCTGCAGGCGCAGGCCAACGCCCAGCGGACCAGGCTGGAAGCGGCCGCCGGGGGCGAGCGGGTGCGGGTCGAGGCCGCCGCCCGTTCGGAGTCGACCCGGCTGATCGGCGAGGCCGAGGCCGCCGCCACCGCCGCCAGGGGCCGCGCCGAAGGCGAGGCCGTCAGGGCCAAGGGCACCGCCGAGGCGGAGGCGATCAAGGCCCGCGCCGACGCGCTGGCGCAGAACCAGGACGCGGTCATCGGCCAGCAGCTGGCCGAGCAGTGGCCGGCGATCGTGGAGGCGGCGGCCAAACCGTTCGGCGCGGTCGACCAGATGATCGTGCTGAACGGCGCCCAAGGCCTGTCCGAGGCCCTCGCGCAGGCCCTCAGCCAGGGGGTCGCCGGGCTGCAACTCGCCCGCAGCCTGCTCGCCGGCCCCGGCAACGGCACCGCGAACCGGCCGGCGACCGGCAAGGCCGAGCCGCGGGAGGGCCGGGCGTAGCGGCTCAGCCGCGTCCGACAACCAGGGAGGCGTGCGCATGCTGGTGGCCGTCACCGGCGCGAGCGGGCTGATCGGCTCGGCCCTGAGCAGGCGGCTGACCGGCGAGGGCCACCAGGTGCTGCGGCTGGTCAGGGGCGAGCCGGCCGGCCCGGACCAGGCCCGCTGGGACCCGGCCGGCGGCACCGTCGACGCCGAGGCGCTGGCCAGGGCGGACGCGGTCGTGCACCTGGCCGGCAGGAACATCGCCGGCGCCCTTTGGACCCTGGCCGGCAGCGGCCTCGCCGGCTTCCTGTGGACCCTGGCCGGCAGCATCGTCAGGGGCGGCGTGCGCTGGACCGCCGGGGTCAAGCGCGACATCCTCGACAGCCGCGTGCAAGGCACCAGCCTGCTCGCCAGGACCCTTGCGGGGCTGGACGGCCCGCGGGTGCTGGTGTGCGCCTCCGGCGTCGACTACTACGGCGACCGGGGCGAGGAGGTGCTGACCGAGGCCAGCCCGAGCGGCGACAGCTTCCTCGCCGAGGTCTGCCGCCGCTGGGAGGCGGCCGCCGACCCGGCGCGGGCGGCCGGGCTGCGGGTCGTCCACGTGCGCACCGGGCTGGTGCAGACGGCCGAGGGCGGGGCGCTGGCCGTGCAACTGCCGCTGTTCCGGCTCGGGCTCGGCGGCCGGCTCGGGTCGGGCCGGCAGTGGTGGAGCTGGGTCGCGCTCGACGACGTGGTCGGCGTCTACCGCCACGCGCTGCTGGACGAGCGGGCCAGCGGCCCGCTCAACGCCACCGCGCCCGGCCCGGTGACCAACGCCGAGCACGCCGCCGCCCTGGCCCGCGTGCTCGGCCGGCCCGCGTTCGCGCACGTCCCCGCCTTCGGCCCGCGGCTCGCCCTCGGCCGGCAGCTCGCCGACGAGCTGCTGTTCTCCAGCAAGCGGGCGCTGCCCGCCGCCACCCTGGCCAGCGGCTACCAGTTCCGCTACGGCGAGCTGGAGCCCGCCCTGCGCCACCTGCTCGGCCGCGCGGCGGGCTGAGCGCCCCGGCGGTCAGCGGTCGTCGCTGGGGCGCGGGCGCTTGGCCTCCTCGGCCCCCCGTTCGTGGACGTTCCGCTCTACGCCGGCGGCGCGGCTCGGTTCCGCGGCCCGTTCGTCGGGGCCGCCGAAGATCGACCGCTCGCCGCCGGGCCGGTCGATCCGCGCCGGCTCCTCGCCATAGCCGCCGCCGCCCGGCTCGGGCCGGTCGGCGTAGGCGGGCCGGCGGACCACGTCCGCCTCCTCGCCGGTGTAGGTCGCCGGGTCCGGCCGGCCTTCCGCGCCCTCGGCGATGGCGGCGCCCTCGGCGATGGCCGAGCCCTCGGCGGCGGCGACGTCGTGGCCGATCAGGCCGGCGCCCTCCACGTGGGCGCCCAGCCGCGTCCGCACCTGGTCCTCCTTGGACATCGCCACCGTGCCGCGCGGCTGGTCGGAGCTGGCCGCCACCGGGTCGGGGTCGGTCAGGTGGACGTCGCGGCCCGGCCCCGGCTCCTGCGCCTCGCTCCCGATCATGTCGGCGTCGGGGGCCGCGCCCTCGGCCGCGGCCACGTCGTGGCCGATCAGGCCGGCGCCCTCCATGTGGGCGCCCAGCCGCGTCCGCAGCGGATCCTCGTCGGACATCGCCACCGTCCCGCGCGGCTGGTCGGAGCTGGCCGCGGTCGGGTCCGGGTCGGTCAGGGCGGCGTCGCGGCCCGGGCCGGGCTCCTCGGTCTCGCTGCCGACCATGCCGGTGTCGCGTGCCGGTCGGTCGTGCTCGCTCGTGTCGCGCTCCATGTCGACCTCCTTTGCGGTCATGCAGCGGCTATCCTCCAGGCGACCCGGCAAACGGCCCGAGGAGGCGGCCCATGCAGCTGCACCGGTTCGACGCCGCCGCCGGGCGGCCGGTCACCCCCTACGGCAGCCGCTTCCTGCTGGCCCCGTTGGCCGACCTGGCGGGCGCGGCGCGCGCCGCCTGCTTCCACCTCGGCCCCGGCGACCTGGTCGGGCGGCACGAGGCCAGCGCCCGCCAGCTGTTCTGCGTGGTCGCCGGGTCGGGCTGGGTGGCCGGGCGGGACGGCGCCCAGGTGCAGGTCGCCGCCGGCCAGGCCGCCGCCTGGGACCGCGGCGAGCCGCACGGTGCGGGCACCGAGACGGGCATGACCGTGGTCGTCCTGGAGGGCGACGGCCTCTCGGTCACGGCCCCTCCGCCGGCGGCGCCGCCCAGCTGATGCCCTCGGGTCAGCGGAAGTCGCGGGAACGGGTGGCGACCCCGACCGGCAGGGGGCGGAGCTGGTCGGCGACCACGTTGACCACGCCCTCGGCCCGCTCCAGCCGGCCCCTGACCAGCAGGGCGGAGGCCGCCCGGCCGACCCGCCGGTGGCGGGCCCAGACGCCCGGCGGGCAGATCACGTTGATCAGCCCGGTCTCGTCCTCGAGGCTGAGGAAGGTGACCCCGCCCGCCGTCGCCGGGCGCTGGCGGTGGGTCACCACCCCCCCGACCAGCACCCTGGCGCCGGGGGCGGCGGCGGCCAGCGCGTCGGCCGGCACCGCCCCGAGCGCGTCCAGCCGCCCGCGCACGAACTGGACCGGGTGGCTGTCCGGCGACAGCCCGGTCGCCCACAGGTCGGCGGCGCCCAGCTCGACCGGGTCCATCCCGGGCAGGCGGGGCGCCTGCGCGCCGACCACCACCCCGGGCAGCCGGTCGGCGCGCGCCTGCGCCACCGCCCCGGCGGCCCACAGCGCCTCCCGCCGCTCCAGCCCGATCGAGCCGAAGGCTCCCGCCGTCGCCAGCGCCTCGACCTGCGCCTGGCTGAGCCCGACCCGGCGGACCAGGTCGGCCATCGTGGCGTAGGGGCGGCCCTCGGCGATCCGCTCCGCCAGGTCCTCGCCGATCGTGCGCACGGCGGAGAGCCCGAGCCGCACCGCGAAGCCCCCCTCGGCCAGCGGCTCCAGGGTGGCCTTCGCCGCGCTGGCGTTGAGGTCGGCGCCGCGCACCACCACCCCGTGGCGGCGGGCGTCGGCGACCAGGGTCCGCGGCGAGTAGAAGCCCATCGGCTGGGCGTTCAGCAGCGCGGCGAGGAAGGCCGCCGGGTGGTGCAGCTTCAGCCAGGCGCTGGCGTAGACCAGGTAGGCGAAGGACACC
>DASQWY010000217.1:0-5835 GCA_035640005.1 Actinomycetes bacterium | reverse complement strand
CCGCGTCCAGCCGGTCCCGTGGGTGGCGTTCGTGTCGCCGCGCCTGCCGGTCCGCTCCCGGCTGGACCGGGTGGTCCCGCTCGACGCCGCCGGCAAGGCGATCGGCGCCGAGGAGCGGCCGTTCGAGGGCGCCACCCTCTGCCGGTGACGGCTCAGGGCTCGTCGCCCGGCAACCGCCGGCGGGTGAGGTAGCCGCCCGCCCGCCGGCGGCGAAACGCGTCGGGGTGCAGCTGCCGCTCCAGCTGCATCAGGCTCCAGACCTTGGTGCCGTCGGCGCGGAGGTACGGCTCGACCTCGTTGGCGGCCATGCGGACGGTGTCCAGGTCGACGCCGAGCAGCTCGGCGCAGCGGTCCAGCGGCGCCGCGATCGGCCGGCCGAAGTCGGGGTCGTTGACTTCCCAGGTTCGCACGACCCGTAGGATAACCGAACATATGTTCGACGACCAAGTCGAGCCTGGCGGCCGCCCCGGCTAGAGCACGCGGCTGCCGTACATCTCCCCGAGCGGGTCGGCGATCAGCTCCACGCGGGTGCCGTCGGGGTCGCGGAAGTAGATCGAGGTGCCGCTCTCCAGCTGGTAGGGGACCCTGGCCTGGTCGAGCTTGCCCTTCAGGTGCTCCCAGCGGTCGGGCTCCACCGAGATCGCCATGTGGTGCAGGCCCCCGAGGACCTCGGCGTAGGGGCCGAGGTCCAGGCCGGGGAAGTCGAAGAAGGCCAGCAGGTTGCCGTTGCCGATGTCGAAGAAGAAGTGGTTGGAGCCCTTGTAGTCGCGGTTCTCGAAGATGTCGGTGAGCGGGAACTCGAGCACCTCCTGGTAGAAGCGCACGGTCCGCTCGACGTCGGACGACAGGCACGCCACGTGGTGCAGGCCGCGCGCCGAGCTCGGCGGGCGGCCGTCGGTGCGCAGGTAGGCCGCGCGGATGCGGGCGCGCTCGGCGTCGATGGCCGCCAGGTCGATGGCGGGATCGCTCATGGCTCGGCCTCCCGGGCGCTCAGATGCGGAAGAACAGGTTGAGGTAGTTGTCGGCGACGCCGACGTCGCCGCGGATGGTGCCGGCGTTGCTGCGCCCGAAGGCGGTGAGCACGAAGCTGCCGGGGTCGAACTCGATCACGGCGGGCAGGTCGTCGACGCCGCCCGGCTCGAAGGTCACCCCCTCCTGGCTGACCCGCACGCGGTGCTCGCCGGCGTTGCGGCCGGTCACGCGGATGCCGAGCTCCAGCGGCTCCGACGCGCCGGAGGTGTCGGCGGTGGCCTGCCACAGCACGAACATGAACGGCACCAGCAGGTCGGCGGCGTCGCCGGAGAGGCCGTGCGCGCGGCCGGTCCCCTGGCGGATGTCCCAGCCGTGCACCCCGTAGTCCATCAGCTGGAACGCCGGGTAGAAGAAGGCGGGCAGCGGGCCCATGTACACGTGCGGCACGATCAGCCCGGTCCACTCGTCCGGCCCGAGCGCCTGGAAGATCTCCATCATCTTCGCGAAGTCGGCGCGCAGCCGCTCGGTCATCTCCTGCTGGGACATGCCGCGGAAGGTGGTCGCCCGCTCGTTCACCCGCTGCGCCATGATGCGCAGCCCCAGCGCGTCGGCGGCCTGCCCCTGGCCGCGGGCGGCGTCGAAGCCGACGAAGTAGGCCTCGGTGGTGTCGACCAGGTGGCCGACCACGTCGCGCACCGACCAGCCGGTGCAGGCGGTGGGCGCCTCCCACGCCCCTGGCGCCTCCGCCATGCGGATAAACGCGTCCGCCTGCTCCCGCACGACCCGCAGCAGGTTGTCCTTGCCGTCGTAGCTCATCGCGTTCCAGCCGCTCATGGCGTCCTCCTGGTCGAGGCGGCGGCTCCGGCCGCCGCCGCTGGTGTTGCTGCTGGTCCGGCTTGGCCGGGTGGTTCCGGGCGGCGGCCGCTCCAGGCGGCGCGCAGCATCGCGGCCACGCCGGCGGCGTCGACCGGCCGCGGGTTGGGCGGGGCGGCGGCCGCCACCAGCTCGGCGGCGGCCTCGACGTCCTCGGCCCGCAGGCCGAGCGAGCGCAGGCTGGTCGGCGCGCCGGTGCGCGCGGCGAGGTCCCACAGGCCGCCGGCGGCGTCGCCGGCGCCGAGCGCGCGCGCCACCCGCGCCATGGCGGCCGGCGCGGCGGCGGCGTTGAAGGCGGCCGCGTGCGGCAGCAGCGCCGCGTGGGTCTCGGCGTGCGGCAGGCCGAAGGTGCCGCCCAGCACGTGGCAGGTCTTGTGGTGCACGCCGGTGGCGGCGCCGCCGAGCGCCAGGCCCGCCAGCCAGGCGCCGTACAGCGCCCGGCCACGCGCGTCGAGCTCGCCGGGGGCCTCCACGCAGCGCGGCAGCGCCGCCGCCAGCGCCCGCAGCCCCTCCTCCGCCGCCCACGACGTCAGCGGCCCCGCGCCCTGACCCTCCGGTGCGTACAGGGCCTCCACGCAGTGGGCGGCGGCGTTCATCCCGCTGGCGGCGGTGACGGCCGGCGGCAGTGACAGGGTCAGCAGCGGGTCGTAGACGACCGTGCGGGGCTGCACCGCCGGGTCGCGGCCGGTGCGCTTGCGCCCCCCGGCGGTGATCCCCCAGACCGGCGTCAGCTCGCTGCCCGCGTAGGTGGTCGGCACCGCCACGATCGGCAGCGGCACCCGCAGCGCCACCGCCTTGGCCAGACCGGTCGCCGAGCCGCCGCCCAGGCACACCAGCCCGTCGGCGCCCGCCTCGCCGGCCAGGCGCGCGGCCCGGTCGGCGTCCGCCTCGGGCACGTGCTGCACCACCGCGCCGATCCGCCCGGCCAGCAGCGGGCCGAGCGCGCCCGCCAGCTCGTCGGCGGCCTGCCGCTGGCTGCCGCCGGCGACCAGCAGGACCGCGCGGCACGCCAGGCGGCGGACCTCCTCCGGCACCCGGTCGAGCGAGTGCGGCCCGAAGACGACCCTGCTGGCCGGCAGCTCCTGGACGAACGAGGTCATGGACCCGCCCCCTGTGCGGACGGGTCATTCTACCCGGTCGTTGCTGAGGCAACTAGCGGCGGCTGGACACCGGCCGGGGCGGGCGATATACATCTGGCGGCCGCAAAGGTCCTATCTTTGGTGGGCAAGGTGAAGCTGCTGCGGGTGGGCGCGCCGGGCCGGGAGGTGCCGGCGCTGCTGCTGGAGGACGGGTCGCTGGCGGACCTGTCACCGGTCACGGCCGACGTCGACGGCCCCTTCCTCGCCGGCGGCGGCGTCGAGCGCGCCCGGGCGGCGCTGGAGCGCGGCCAGCTGCCGCCGCTGGCGGCGGCGGGGGAGCGGATCGGCCCGCCGGTCGCCCGCCCCGGCAAGGTCGTCTGCATCGGCCTCAACTACCGCGACCACGCTGCCGAGACCGGCGCCGCCATCCCGGCCGAGCCGGTGGTGTTCCTGAAGGGCTCCGACACGGTGATCGGGCCGAACGACCAGGTGCTGGTCCCGCGCGGCAGCACCAAGACCGACTACGAGGTGGAGCTGGCGGTGGTGCTCGGGCGCCAGGCGCGCTACCTGGACGGCCCCGAGCAGGCCGAGGCATGCATCGCCGGCTACGCGGTCGCCGACGACCTCTCGGAGCGGGAGTTCCAGCTGGAACGCGCCGGCCAGTGGGACAAGGGCAAGTCGTGCGAGACTTTCAACCCGCTCGGCCCGTGGCTGGTCACCCCCGACGAGGTCGGCGACCCGCAGCGGCTCGGCCTGCGCACCTGGGTCAACGGCGAGCCGCGCCAGGACGGCTCCACCAAGGACATGGTCTTCGGCGTCCACCACCTGGTCTGGTACCTGAGCCAGTTCATGCTCCTGCGGCCGGGCGACGTGGTGAACACCGGCACGCCGGCCGGGGTGGCGCTGGGCCGGCCCGACCATCCCTACCTGCGCCCCGGTGACCTGCTGGAGATGGAGGTCGACGGCCTGGGCCGGCAGGCCCAGCGGCTCGGGCAGGCGTAGGGCCGGCCGGTGGCGGGCGACTTCGACGGCCTGGTCGCCGCCGTCACCGGCGGCGGCTCCGGCATCGGCCTGGCCACCGCGCGGCTGCTGGCCGCCCGCGGCGCCCGGGTCGCCGCCCTCGACCTGGACCCGTCGGCGGCGGCCAAGCCGGTGGAGGGGTCCGGGGAACCCGGCACGGGTGCCCCGGAGGATCGGGGATCCGGGGCCGAGCCGCTGCTGCCGCTGGTCGCCGACGTCACCGACGACGGCTCGGTGCGCGCCGCCGTCGCCGCGGTGGTCGAGCGCTGGGCCGGCCTGGACGTGCTGGTCAACAACGCCGGCGTCGGCGCGCAGGGCACGGTGGAGACCAACCCGGACGAGCAGTGGTTCCGGGTGCTGGACGTCAACCTGCTCGGGGTCGTCCGCTGCAGCCGC
The DNA here is from genome assembly GCA_035640005.1 of Actinomycetes bacterium. Lineage (GTDB taxonomy): Bacteria > Actinomycetota > CALGFH01 > CALGFH01 > CALGFH01 > DASQWY01. The sequence goes on along the minus strand of DASQWY010000217.1, from coordinate 1,495 downwards.
GCGGCCCTGCCGCACCTGCGCCGCTCCCGCCACGCCGCGATCGTCAACACCTGCTCGATCGTGGCCACCGCCGGGCTGCCCGACCGCGCCCTGTACGGCGCCAGCAAGGGGGCGGTGCTGGCCTTGACGCTGGCGATGGCCGCCGACCACCTGCGCGAGGGCGTCCGCGTCAACTGCGTCACCCCCGGCACGGTCGACACCCCCTGGGTGCGGCGGCTGCTCGGCGCCGCCCCGGACGAGCAGGCCGAGCTGGCGGCGCTGCGGGCGCGCCAGCCGCTCGGCCGGCTGGTCACCGCCGAGGAGGTGGCGGCGGCGATCGCCTACCTGGCCAGCCCGCTGGCCGCCGCCACCACCGGCACCGCCCTGGCGGTCGACGGCGGCATGCAGGGCCTGCGCCCGCGGCCGCCAGGATGAGCGGAGCGGCCGTGCGCACCGTCCCCCTCGGCCGCGGCGGGCTCCGGGTGAGCGCCTTGGCGCTCGGCACCGCCCCGCTCGGCAACCTGTACGCCGCCGTGCCCGAGCCGGACGCCGACGCCACCGTGCGCGCCGCCCTGGACGCGGGCATCACCTACCTCGACACCGCCCCCCACTACGGCCTCGGCGTCGCCGAGCGGCGGCTCGGCCGCGTGCTGCGCGGGCGACCGCGCGACGACTTCGTGCTGTCCACCAAGGTCGGGCGGCTGCTGCGACCCCTCGGCCCCGGCGAGGCCGTCGACCCGCAGGGGTTCGCCGACCCGGCGCCCGCCAAGCGGGTCTGGGACCTGTCCCGCGACGGCGTGCGCCGCTCGCTGTTGGAGAGCCTGGAGCGGCTCGGCCTGGAGCGGGTGGACGTCGCCTACCTGCACGACCCCGACGAGCACGAGCGCGAGGCCTACCAGCACGCCTTCCCCGCCCTGGCCGAGCTGCGCACGCAGGGCGTGGTGCGGGCGATCGGCGCGGGCATGAACCAGGCCGAGATGCTGACCCGCTTCGTGCGCGACCTCGACCTGGACGTGGTGCTGGTGGCCGGCAGGTACTCGCTGCTGGACCAGCGGGCGGCCGAGGAGCTGCTACCCGCCTGCGCCGAGCGCGGGGTCGCGGTGGTGGTCGGCGGGGTGTTCAACAGCGGCCTGCTGGCCGACCCGCGCCCCGGGGCCGCCTTCGACTACGCGCCTGCCCCGCCCGAGCTGCTGGCCCGCGCCAGGCGCCTCGCCGAGCTGTGCGCCAGGCACGGGGTGCCGCTGCGGGCCGCCGCGCTCGCCTTCCCGTTCGGCCACCCGGCCGTGACCTGCGTGCTGGTCGGCGCCCGCTCGGCCGACGAGGTCCGCGACGCCCTGGCCATGCACGCCACCAGGGTGCCGGGCGCGCTGTGGGCGGAGCTGGTCGCCGAGGGGCTGCTGCCGGCGCAGCTCCCCACCCCGGCGGAAGGGGCGCCCCGGTGACTTGGAGGGGTTCGGGGAGCCCGGCACGGGTGCCCCGATGGACAAGGGTCGACGCGCACCACCACCTGTGGGAC
>DASQWY010000216.1:0-4184 GCA_035640005.1 Actinomycetes bacterium | reverse complement strand
GTCAGCGGCGGCGCCGACCGCCCCTGGCGCGCGCTGGTGGCCTCCAGCCCCTACGTCTCCGCCGCCCGCCCCGGCCCCGCCGCCCGCAGCCGCCGCTGAGCGGGCGGTCAGGCCGGTGGCCGCTCCAGCACCACCGCGCTGAAGCCCTTGCGGCGCCGGCGCTCCACCAGCTGCGGGCGGGCGCCGCCGGCGGCCAGCGCGTCCAGGCAGCGGGTCACCGCCGTGGAGGAGGCGCCCAGCAGCAGCCGCCCGCCCGGCGCCAGCGCCCCGGCGAGCTGCCGCACCGCCTCCGCCGCCACCCCCGGCGGCTGCTTGGCCCGCAACACCCCGACCGCCAGGTCCACCGGGCCCTCGCCCTCGCCCGCACCCGCCAAGCCGGCGCGGTGGTGCAGCGCGATCCGCTCGGCCGGGCAGCCGTTGCCGACCAGGTTGGCCTGGGTGAAGCGCAGCGCCAGCAGGTCGCGGTCGACCACCCGGATCCCGCCCGGCCGCAGGGCTCGCCACAGCAGCGCCGGCAGGTGCCCCTGGCCGGGGTTGAAGGCCAGCGCGGCCCGCGCCGGCCGGCCGCGCTGCCGCAGCAGCGCCTCCGCGACCAGCTGGCTGGCGTAGCCGAGCGAGTCGAACTCGGGCAGCCCGTAGGCGGTGCGCGTGCCGGCCGTCACCTCCCCGAACGCCAGCCGCACGGTCCCGCGGTCGTAGGGCGACCCCTGGCCCGGCGGGCGCTCCCGGTCGCGGCGCCCCGCGGCCAGGTGGTAGTGGAACACGGCGTAGCTGCCGGTCCGGCGCCGGTGCACGACCCGCACGCCCGGGTCCTCCAGCATCCCCGCCACGGTCGCCTCCAGCCGGGCCACGACCACCACCGCCACCAGCCCCCCGGGCCGCAGCCGCTCGCCCGCGCCGAGCAGCAGCCGCTCGATCACCGGCGTCCCCGCCTTGGCCGGCAGGTTGCAGGCGACCAGGTCGAACCCGGCGCCGCGCACGTCACCGTAGCCGAGGCTGCCGTAGGCGCGCACGTCGGCGAAGCCGTTGCGGGCCGCGTTGTGGCGGCTGAACTCCACCGCCAGGGCGTCCCGGTCGACCATGTGGACCTCCCGGTCCGGCCGCAGCGCCTTCAGCCCCAGCCCCACCGGCCCGTAGCCGCAGCCCAGGTCCAGCACGCGCCGCAGCGCGCGGTGCTCCTCGGTCGCCAGCGTCCGCAGCAGCAGGCGCGTGCCGGCGTCGACCTCGTGGCTCGAGAACAGCTCCTGGGCGACCTCCAGCTCGAGGAGGCGCCCGGCGAGCCGCAGGGCGACCGTCTTCTTGAAATGCGGGTCGTGTGGCGCGTAGGTGGTCATGCTCGGCGGAACGGTAGCATCCCGCCTGCTGCTAGCCTTGGGCGGGCCGCACCCGCGGTCGCCACGTCAGGCTCGGAGGTGCATGAGGTGCCCGCGACCATCGAGGAGCAGGCGCGGGTGCTCACCGCCGGCGCGGCACGGGTGCTGCCCGCGGACGGGCTGGACGAGCGGCTGCGGGCCGCCGCCGCCGAGGGCCGCCCGCTGCGCGCCAAGCTCGGCATCGACCCGTCCTCGCCGAAGCTGCACGTCGGGCACGCGGTGGTGCTGCGCAAGCTCGCCCAGTTCCAGCGCTTCGGGCACACCGTCGTGCTGATCATCGGCAGCTTCACCGGCCAGGTCGGCGACCCCAGCGGGCGCAGCCAGACCCGCCGGCTGCAGACCGAGGCCGAGGTCGCCGACCACGCCCGCACCTACCTGGAGCAGGCCGGCAGGGTCCTGGACGTCGGCGCCGCCGAGGTCCGCTGGAACGCCGAGTGGCTGGCCCCGATGACCTTCGCCGAGGTCGCCCGCCTGGCCTCGCACGTCACCGTCGCGCAGCTGCTGGAACGCGACGACTTCAAGCAGCGGCACCAGCGCGAGCAGCCGATCTCCCTGGTCGAGTTCCTGTACCCGCTGATGCAGGGCATGGACTCGGTGGCGGTCAGGGCCGACGTCGAGCTGGGCGGCACCGACCAGACGTTCAACCTGCTGGTCGGCCGGGAGCTGCAGCAAGCCCACGGCCAGCCCGGCCAGGTCGTGCTCACCATGCCGCTGCTGCCCGGCACCGACGGGGTCAGGAAGATGTCCAAGAGCTTCGGCAATGTCGTCGACCTGGACGAGCCCGCCGAGGCCCAGTTCGGCAAGCTGATGAGCATCCCCGACCAGGTCCTCCCCGACTACCTGCGGCTCTGCACCGACCTGCACCCCGACGAGGTCGAGCGCCTGGTCGCCGACGCCGCCCGCGGCGGCCCGGCGGCCGCCGCCGCCAAGCGGCGCCTGGCCCGCGAGGTCGCCGCCCTCTACCACGGGCCGGACGCCGCCGCCGCCGCCGAGGCCGCCTTCGACGCCGGCGTGCGGCTCCGCGCCGGCGCCGCCGCCGACCCGGCCGCCGCCAGCCCGCTCGCCATCCCCGAGCAGGCGGTCGCCGACGGCCGCGTGTGGGTGGTCGCCCTGCTGGCAGAGGCCGACCTGGTCGGCTCCCGCAGCGAGGCCCGCCGGCTGGTCGCCCAGGGCGCGGTGCGGCTGGACGGCGAGCCGGTCGACTCCACCGAGCGGACCTGGCCGCTGGCCGAGCTGGACGGGCGCCTGCTGATGGTCGGCCGCCGAGCCCCGCGCCGCCTGCGCCTGCCGGAGACCACCGGCTCCTGACCCTGCCAGGGAAGCCGCGGCCCACAGCGCGTTGTCGGCGAGCTTGGAACCCTTGCGGCAGCTCGGATCCGGTTGACAGCCCGTCGACGCCGGTGCTACCGTCACCAGGCTGCAAGCAAGGAAGTTCCAGGGACCGAGGACCTCTCCGAACGACGCCAGCGGCGTCGGTGCGGAAGACAGGGGGTCGCCGAGCGCCAGTAGGAGCACTCCCACGGCTGTTCGGTGGCCGTCCTGACGCCCAGCAAGGGACTGGGCTCGGGACGGCGCTTCTGTGTGACGCACCAACGTAGCGGGTGCTACTCCGTCAGGAGTACGCTCGGGGCAGGGAAGAGGTTTTGACGACCTCGAAAGGCCCGTGGTACCGTCCCCGCCGCCCACGCGACGGGAAGGCGCCGCGGGAACCGCGAGCGAGTCGCGTAGGGCTTCCGGCGACGCTCCTTGAAAACTCAACAGTGTGCGAAAAGCCAGTGCCAAAACCCCGTCACGCGAGACGGCCCGGCAGGCAACCGCTTGGCGTGCCAGCTCGTGGACGGTTCCTTGGTACATCCGGATAACGGATGAGCCACTAGCGGTGCAAGGGCTTGGCCCCCGCACCGCCCATCCCCCCGGTCCGTCCGGGACGGATGGTCAACCCGGCGGTTCAGGACCGCCGGGCTCCACGTCGCGAACACCCCTCACCGGCCACGGTCGGCGAGGAGTTCACGATCTCTGATGGAGAGTTTGATCCTGGCTCAGGATGAACGCTGGCGGCGTGCATAACGCATGCAAGTCGAGCGAGGGCCGCCCGGTGGCAACACCGGGTTGGTTCCTAGCGGCGAACGGGTGAGTAACACGTGGGTAACCTGCCCCTGACTCTGGGATAAGCCCGGGAAACTGGGTCTAATACCGGATATGAGCTCCAACCGCATGGGGGGAGCTGGAAAGGACCTCCGGTCAGGGATGGGCCCGCGGCCTATCAGCTTGTTGGTGAGGTGACGGCTCACCAAGGCTACGACGGGTAGCCGGCCTGAGAGGGTGGACGGCCACACTGGGACTGAGACACGGCCCAGACTCCTACGGGAGGCAGCAGCGGGGAATCTTGCCCAATGGGCGCAAGCCTGAGGCAGCGACGCCGCGTGCGGGACGAAGGCCTTCGGGTTGTAAACCGCTTTCAGCAGGGACGAAGCGAGAGTGACGGTACCTGCAGAAGAAGGTCCGGCCAACTACGTGCCAGCAGCCGCGGTAATACGTAGGGACCGAGCGTTGTCCGGATTCATTGGGCGTAAAGAGCTCGTAGGCGGCTATTCAAGTCGATTGTGAAAACTCGGAGCTCAACTCCGAGCCTGCGTTCGATACTGGATGGCTAGAGTCTGGTAGGGGGATCTGGAATTCCTGGTGTAGCGGTGGAATGCGCAGATATCAGGAGGAACACCGGTGGCGAAGGCGGGATCCTGGGCCAGTACTGACGCTGAGGAGCGAAAGCGTGGGGAGCAAACAGGATTAGATACCCTGGTAGTCCACGCC
>DASQWY010000215.1:0-10064 GCA_035640005.1 Actinomycetes bacterium | reverse complement strand
GCCGAGCGCGTCGACGGCGCACATCGCGTACACGGTCGGGCCGTCAGCCAGCGCGACCCGATGCGGGGTGGGAGCGGCCGAGAACGGGTAGGCCGCGCGGACGACGCCGCCGGGGCCCAACACGACCACGTCCTGCTCGGCCAGCCCGGCCAGGGCCGTCGCCGGGTCCAGGCCGACCGCGCGGGCCGCCTGCTCAAGCTCGGCGTACCTGGGCGGCCGGGCGCTGCCGGCGAAGGCTTGCAGGATCGCTCGGTGCAGCGCGCGGGCGGGCACCGCCATGCGCGCCGCCCGCTGCGCGCGGCTGGCCGTGTCCTCGCAGCACTCGCAGACCTCCACGGGCGCCCGGGTCGTGTGCTCGTCGTGGTGGCTGAGCCTGGGCATCGGCACCCCCCGGTACGGATCGGCGCTGGCGGGAAGGGATCTCCGCGGGTCCGGTTGTCCGGCCAACCAACCGTAGACCTTCCAGTACACTGGAAGGTCAAGGGGAGGGAGGAGCATGCGCATCGGTGAGCTGGCGGAACGGGCGGGCCTCTCCACCAAGGCGATCCGCTACTACGAGCAGGCCGGCATCCTGGCCGCGCCGGACCGCACCCCGTCCGGGTACCGCGACTACGACCGGACCGCGCTGGGCCGGCTGGGCTTCGTCCGGGCGGCCCAGGCGCTCGGCCTCACCCTCGGGGAGATCCGCCAGGTCATCGCCTTCCGCGAGCAGGGCACGGCGCCCTGCGGGCACGTCACCGAGCTGCTGCAGCGGCGCGCCGCCGAGCTCGGCGAGCGCATCGCCGAGCTGCAGCAGCTCCAGGGCGAGCTGGAGCGGCTCGCCGAACGGGCCGCCACCCTAGATCCCAAGGAGTGCATGCCGGAGCGCGTCTGCCACGTCATCGCCTGATCCCGCTGCTGCTCAGGAAGAGGCGCGGCGGGTCAGCGCGCCCAGCTCGCGGTTGAAGCGCTCGGGCGCCTCCAGGTGCGCGGTGTGGCCGACGCCTTCGTACCAGGAGGGCTCGGCGCTCGGGCAGGTGGCCAGGACGTGCTCGGCCATCGCCGGGAGCACGACCGTGTCCGCCCGGCCGTGGCTGACCAGCAGCGGCACCTCGAGGGTGCGCAGCACGTCGTCGCCGTCGATCTGGCGCGCGCCGAGGTTGGCGCGGATCCGTGCCGGCACGGCCATGCCCGCGCACAGCAGCGTCTCGAGGTCGTCGGGCGGGAGCGGCTTCGCCGGCCAGGCCTTGACCAGTGCGCGCATGCCCCGGATGTTGGTCGGCAGGTCGTCCGCGGTGACGTCCGCGAAATGGTCGAGGAAGCCGGGGCCGATCAAGGTGCCGAACGCCGCCGGGCCGAGCTTGACGGCCCCGCCGGTGAAGTTGGCCGCGGCGATGTGGTCGGGGCCGTGGGCGCGCAGGTAGTCGCAGGTGACGAAGCCGCCATAGGACCAGCCCACCAGCACCGGCCGGTCGAGGCGCAGCTGCTCGATGATCGCCGCCAGGTCGTCGGCCCACAGCTGGCCGTCGGCGTAGTGCTCCGGTTCCAGGGGCGCCTCCGACATCCCGTGACCGCGCAGGTCGCAGGCCACCAGCCGGAACTCGTCGGCCAGCGCGCTCTGGTACTGCTTGGCCCAGCAGAGGTGGCTCTGCGACAGGCCGTGGATGAACAGGATCGGCGGCCCGTCCGCCTTGCCCCACTCGCGCACGTGCAGCCGCAGGCCGCCGCCGCCCCGCACCGTGTGAACCCTCGTCGTCGTGCCAGGCTGCGCGACCGCTGTCATCTGACGCCTCCTCGTGTCCGTCGTGACGACCGGATCGTCGTCGTGGAGGGGCTGGAGCGCATCTGTCGTGGGGGCTTATCCTTCGCCGCCGGCCTACGTATCCTCCGGTCGCGGGATGCGTACGAGCGCCTTCCACGCCAGGGTCGGGGGCGCGATACTCCCCGAATGGAGGCTCCTGCCAGCGAGGTCTTCGTCGGGCGCGCCCGCGAGCTCGGGCAGCTCGAGCGCGCCCTGGACGCCACGCGGGCGGGGAGCGGGACGACCGCGCTGCTGGCCGGGGAAGCGGGCATCGGCAAGACCCGGCTGGCGGCCGAGCTGGCGGCTCGTGCCCGTGAGGCAGGATTCGAGGTCCTCCTCGGGCGCTCGATCGACCTGGTCGGCACCGAGCTGCCGTACCAGCCGTTCGCCGAGGCCCTCCGTCCGCTCGGCGCGCTCCCGCGCCTGGACGGGGAGGCGGTGGGCTCGCAGCTGCGCGTGTTCCAGGAGACGCTGGCGCTGCTGTTCGACCGCGCCGCCGGCGCGCCGCTGCTGCTGGTGCTCGAGGACCTGCACTGGGCCGACACCTCAACGCTCGACCTGGTCGTCTTCCTGGCGCACAACCTCGGCGACCGGCCGGTGCTGCTGCTTGGGACCTACCGCGCGGACGAGCCCTCCTCGGCCGCGCGCGTGGGCCGGCTCGCCGACGGCGTCCGGCGCTCGGGCTCGGCGCTGCTGCTGGAGCTCGGACCGCTCCAGCAGGCGGAGCTGACGGTGCTGCTCGCCGCCCGCGCCGGCGCGCCCCCGCCGGCGGCGCTGACCGACGCGATCGTCGCCCGCTCCGAAGGCAACCCGTTCTTCGCCGAGGAGCTGCTCGCCGCCGCAGACCAGGGCGGCGAGCTCCCGCGCCGCCTGCGCGACCTGCTGCTCCAGCGGGTGGCGCGGCTCGACCCGGCGACGCAGGGCCTGCTGCGCCTGGCCGCGGCCGCCGGCCGCGACGTCGGCTGGCCGCTGCTCCGCGCCGTGGCCGCGCTGCCAGAGCGCGACCTGCGCGAGTCGCTGCGCCGGGCCGTCGAGCAGGGCGTGCTGGTCGCCGAGCAGGCGGCCGGCAGCTTCCGCTTCCGCCACGCGCTGCTGGCGGAGGCGATCTACTCGACCACCCTGCCCGGCGAGCGCGAGGAACTGCACGCGCGGCTCGCCGACGAGCTCGCCCGCGGCGCGGCCGCGGCGGCGGAGCTCGCGCCCCACTGGGCGGCGGCGGGTCGCACCGCCGAGGCGCTGGCCGCCTCGGTCGAAGCGGCACGCCAGGCGGAGGCCGTCTTCGGCCTGACGGAGGCCCGCGCACACCTCGAGCGGGCGCTCGCCCTCTGGCCCGCCGTGCCGGACGCGGCCGAGCTGGTGCGGCTCGACCTCGCCGGGCTCTGCGCCTGGACGGCGGAGCTGGCCAGCCAGACGGGTGCGGCGCCACGCGCGGTCGAGCTCACCCGGCGGGCGATCGACCTGTTCGGCGACGACGACCCGCCGCGCGCCTCGCTCCTGCACCAGAGCCTTGGCCGCTACCTGCACGAGAGCGGCCACGCCGACGAGGCCCTCGCGGCGTTCGAGCGCGCCGTCGAGCTGGTGCCGGCCGACCCGCCCTCGGCGGAGCGCGCGCAGGCGCTTGCGGCGCTCGGCACCGGGTACATGCTGGCCTGGCGGCACGACCAGTCGCGCGCGCTGTGCGAGCAGGCGCTCGCGCTCGCCCGTGCGGTCGGCGCCGGGCCGGCCGAGCTGCAGGCGCTCACGGCCCTCGGCATCGACCTGGCCTACCTCGGGCGCGGCGAGGAGGGCCTGGCCCAGCTCCAGCTCGCGCGGCAGCTCGCCGAGCAGCGCGCCGATCCCCTGGCGCTGGATCGCGCGTACGTCGCGCTCACCGACGTGCTGCTGATGCTCGGACGGCCACGAGCGTCGGCCAAGCTCGCGGAGGCCGCCCTCGAGGCGCTGCGCCGCTACGGAGTCGATGACACGGTGCTGGTCGCCGACCGGATCGAGGCCCTGCTCGCGGCCGGCGAGTGGGACCAGGCCGATGTCCTCAGCGCTGCTGCGCTGCGCGCCAGCACCGCCAACTACTCCTACATGCCCCTCCTCAGCCGCGCCATCCTCGAGACGGGCCGCGGCGAATTCGACGCCGCGCGCGAGCGCATCGACGCCGCGCGAGCCAGCCTGCGCCTGGACCGCGACCTGGCGATGCACGACGGCTTCGCCGCAGAGCTGGCCCTGTGGGAGCGCCGCTGGGCCGACGCCGACGAGGCCGTGCGCGACGGTGTGGCACGGACCGGCTCCCGCGACATGGCCCAGATCCGCATCTGGCTCTGCGCCCTCGGGCTGCGCGCCCAGGCGGAGCTGGCGACGCTCGCCCGCGCCCGCCGTGACGGCGACGCCGTCCACGACTGGCTCGGTCGTGCGCGCAAGCTGCTCACCACCGCCCGCCGTGCCGCCGTGGAGGCCGCCACCGTCACGCCGAACGCCGCCGGCTGGCGCGCCCTGGCCGAGGCCGAGCACCAGCGCGCCCGCGGCGTCGCCCGGCCCGAGCGCTGGTCCGGCGCCGCCGACACCTGGGAGCGGCTGGAGCGCCCACCGCTCGCCGCCTACTGCCGCTGGCGCCAGGCCGAGGCGCTCGTCGCCGCCGGCGCCTCCCGCGCCGAGGCGAGCGGGCCGCTCAGGCAGGCGCACGCCGTGGCGGCCCGGATCGGAGCAAAGCCCCTGGCCGGACAGCTCGAGCTGCTTGCCCAACGCGCGCGGCTCGAGCTGGCGTCGCCGGACGACGGGTCACCCGACGCGACGCAGGGCCTGGCGGAGCTGCTCGGCCTCACCCCGCGCGAGGCGGAGGTCCTGGCGCTGGTCGCCCGTGGCTACACCAACCGCGAGATCGCGACGGCGCTCGTCATCAGCGTCAGGACGGCCGGCGTCCACGTCTCCCACATCCTGCGCAAGCTCGGCGCGCCGAACCGGCTCGAGGCGGCCGCCATCGCCCACCGCCTGACGGGGTGACCGGCCCGGCGCGCCCGCGATCAGTCCTCGGCGGCGGCGGGCTGCGCGCCGCTCAGCTCGCGGACCCGCCGTGCGTGGTCGCAGACCGAGCACTCCAGTTTCTCGTCGCAGAGCTTCTCCATGCTCATCACCGGGGTGTCTCCGATGCAGCTCATCCAGTCGCCTCCTGTGGCCATGGGCGGCCCAACGCGACTGGTCTATCGGCACGGCGCCGACCGGTATTAGTCCCTACGGGCCGGGCGACCGCGACCCGGCCTGGTCCCGTTCGGCCGCGACCGTGTCCAGGAGCTCCAGCAGCTCCCTGACGTCCAGCGGCTTGGTCAGGAAGTGCCGCGCGCCCTTGTCGAGCAGCCGGTGGATCTGGCTCGGCCTGGCGTCGGCGCTGAGGATCACCACCGGGACGTGGGCGGTGCTCGGCTCGGCCCGCAGGCGGCGGATGACCTCCTCGCCGGGCATGTCGGGGAGGTCCAGGTCCAGCAGGACCAGGTCCGGATGGTGTTCGCCGGCCAGGTCCAGGCCCAGCCCCGGCCGCATCGCCGTGATCAGCGTCACGCCCTCCCGGCGGCTCAGGACGTGCTCGACCAGCTGCAGGTTGGAGAGGTTGTCCTCGATGTACAGCACGGTCAGCCGCGGCTGGTCCTGCCCGCGCTGGTCCGGCTCTGGCAGGGACTCGGTCTGCTTGGCGCGCCGGACCGGGTCCTCGCTCAGTGGCAGCTCGATCCAGAAGGTGCTGCCCTGGCCGACGGTGCTGACCAGCTCCAGGCTGCCGTCCATCGCCTCGGCCAGGCGCTTGGACAGCGGCAGGCCCAGGCCGGTGCCCTTCACCGAGGTCTGCTCGCTCCCGAGCCGGTCGAACGGCACGAACAGCCGCTCGACGGACTCGACCGGGATCCCCGGTCCGGTGTCGGTGACCTTGATCCGCAACCGCTCGCCCCCCACCTGCTCGCAGGCCAGCTGCACGCTGCCGCCCGGCCGGTTGTACTTGACGGCGTTGGACAGCAGGTTCAGCAGGATCTGCTTGAGGCGCTGGCGGTCGCCGAGGACGTAGCAGCCGCAGCCTTGCGCCTGCTCGACCAGCAGGATGCCGTGCTGGTCGGCCAGCGGCCGGACCAGGCTGACCCCCTCGGCGAGCGCCTCGGCGACCGAGATCGGCTCCAGCGACAGCGACAGCCTGCCGGCCTCGATGGCGGCGATGTCCAGCACCTCGTTGATGAGCTGCAGCAGGTGGTGCGCTCCGGAGAGGATGTGCCCGACCCCGGCGCGCTGGTCGTCGCGCAGGCCCTCCATCTCCAGCACCTGCGCGAACCCGAGGATGGCGTTCAGCGGGGTGCGCAGCTCGTGGCTCATGCGGGCCAGGTACTCGCTCTTGGCCTGGTCGGCCTGCTGGGCGGCGAGCATGGCCCGCTCCACCGCCTCCTCGGCCTGCTTGCGGGCGGTGATGTCGCGGACCGCCGCCGACACCAGCGTGCCCTGCTCGGTCGCCAGGGGGCCGAGGCTGATCTCCACCGGGAACTCGCTGCCGTCCTTGCGGCGCGCGTACAGCTGCAGGCCGGCGCCCATCGGCCGCACGCCCGGCTGGGCGAGGTAGCCGTTGCGGTGCTCGAAATGCCGCTCGTGGAACCGCTCGGGCACCAGCACCTCGATGGGCTGGTCCATCAGCTCCTCGCGCTGGTAGCCGAACACCCGCTCGGTCTGCCGGTTGACCAGCGTGATGCGCCCGTGGACGTCGACGATCACCATCGCGTCGGGGGCCGACTCCAGCAGCCCGCGGAACTGCTCCTCGGCCTGCTTGCGGGCGGTGATGTCGCGCACCGCGGCCGACACCAGCGTGCCCTGCTCGGTGGCTAGGGGACTGAGGCTGATCTCCACCGGGAACTCGCTGCCGTCCTTGCGGCGCGCGTACAGCTGCAGGCCGGCGCCCATCGGCCGCACGCCCGGCTGGGCGAGGTAGCCGTTGCGGTGCCCCACGTGCCGACCGTGGAACCGCTCGGGCACCAGCACCTCGATGGGCTGGCCGATCAGCTCCTCGCGCTGGTAGCCGAACACCCGCTCGGTCTGCCGGTTTACCAGCTGGATGTGCCCCCCGGCGTCGACGATCACCATGGCGTCGGGGGCCGACTCCAGCAGCGCCCGGAACTGCTCCTCGGAGGCGCGCACCGCCTCCTCGGCCTGCCTGCGGTCGGCGACCTTGGAGATGTCCTTGGAGATGAGCAGGAACCCGATCGGCCTGCCGTCGCGGCTGCGCCGGGGGGTGATCACGACCCGGGCGGTGAAGCGGCTGCCGTCGCTCCGCACGCGGGTGACGGTACCTTCCCACTTGCCGTCGGCCAGGGCCGCCCTGCGCATCTGGTCGGGCAGCCCGGCGACGACGTCCTCGGGGATGTGGAGCACGTCGGCCTTGGCCTTCCTGACGACCTCCTCGCGCCGGTAGCCGTACAGCCGCTGGGCGCCCGAGTTCCACAGCAGGATGGTGCCGTCCAGGTCCATGCCCACGATCGAGTACTCCGTGGACGCCTCCAGGACGTTCTCCACGAAGTCCGTGGTCTCGGCCTGCTGCGGGAGGTTGCCGCTCATCGCGCCTTCATCATCAAGATGTCGGCGGCCCCGCTTGCTCGCTTGAGCCGCGCGGCGGGGTCGACATCAAGATGTATCGGTCATATGCTTTGATGTATGAGGACTACGATCAACATCGACGACGGCCTGCTCGCCGAGGCCAAGCAGGTTGCGGCGCGGACGGGCCGGAGCCTGACCGCCGTGGTCGAGGACGCGCTCCGGGAGAGCCTGCACCGGCGCCACCGCACCGCCCGGCGAGGTGTCGAGCTGCCGGTGTTCGGCAAGGACGGGGTGCAACCAGGGGTGGACCTGGACGACAGCGCCGCCCTGCTGGACGTGATGGAGCGGCACGACCCGGCGACCGACGATGCGGCTGGTTGACGTAAACGTCCTCGTCTACGCACATCGCCTCGACGTCCCCCGGCACCAGGACTACGCCGACTGGCTCCGTGACCTGGTCGCCGGCCAGGAGCCGTACGGCATCTCGGACCTGGTGCTCAGCGGCTTCCTCCGGATCGTGACCAACCCGAAGGTGTTCAGGCGGCCCACGCCGATCGAGACCGCGCTCGACTTCGCGGAGGCCCTGCGCTCGCAGCCGAACTGCGTACCGGTCGAGCCCGGCCAGCGGCATTGGGAGGTCTTCACCCGGCTGTGCCGGGCGGCCGGCGTGAAGGGCAATCTCGTGCCCGACGCCTACCTGGCGGCGCTGGCGATCGAGTCGGGCAGCGAATGGATCACCACCGACCGCGACTTCAGCCGGTTCCCCGGCCTGCGCTGGCGCCACCCGCTCGACGAGTAGGCCCAAGATGCGGGCTGTCGCAGTTGCTCAGTCAGCGGAAGCCCTCAGCGACCCGCCGGTGGGCTGAGCGCCTTGGTGGCGCGGCCGAGCACGTTGCCGATCCCCCACCGGCGGTCGAGCTCGGCGAGGGCCTCGGCGTCGGGCGGATGCTGCGGCAGCGTGGTGTCGACGGCGGGCAGCTGCAGGGTCCGGACCGTCCGCACCACCGGGGGGGCCTTGGTGAGGTAGTCCCTGGCCCGGTTGAGCTTGACCGCCACCTGCAGCAGGCGGCGGTCGGCGCGCTCGGCGGCGGCGAGCAGCTCCTCCAGCGTGCCGAAGGTCCGCAGCAGCCCGGCGGCGGTCTTCTCGCCGATCCCCGGGACCCCGGGCAGCCCGTCGCTGGGATCGCCCCGGAGGGTGGCGAAGTCGGCGTACTGCTCGGGGAGGATGCCGTAGCGCGCCTTGACGGCGGCGGCGTCCATGACCTCCAGCTTGAGGACGCCACGGCCGGTGTACAGCACGCGCACCGAGCGGGAGTCGTCGATCACCTGGAACAGGTCGCGGTCGCCGGTGACCACGTCGACCGGCATGGTGGCGTTTGCGGCGAGGGTGGCGATCACGTCGTCGGCCTCGTGCTGGGGGGCGCCGAGGGCGGCGATGCCGAGGGCGGCGAGCGCGTCGAAGATGATCGGCACCTGCTCGGCGAGCCCGGACGGCTCCGCCTCGCCGGGCGGCGCGCCGCCCGCGGCGGTCGCCTGCTGGTCGGCGAGCCGGTGCGTCTTGTAGGAGGCCAGTAGCGCGACCCGCCAGGCGGGGCGCCAGTCCTGGTCGAGGCAGGCCACCAGGTCGCTGGGGCGAAAGCGCGTGACCAGCGTGGAGACCATGTCGAGGAAGCCGCGGACCGCGTTGGTCGGCGTGCCATCCGGCGCGGGGATCGGCGCCTTGACCCCGTAGAAGGCGCGGAAGTACAGGCTGGCCGCGTCCAGCAGCATCAACATCAGGCGCCCGCCGGTGCCCGCCTGGCCGAGCGGAACATCTGCACGACCTCGGCGACGGTGGTGGCGTCCTCGGGAGCCTTGTCGTCGCGCCAGCGGCCGGTGAAGCGCGGGAAGCGCAGCGCCAGGCCCGAATCCTCCTTGAGCTGCCCCCAGCCAGCGGTGTGGGTCGGGGACAGGGTCAGCTCGGCGCCGAGCACCTCCACCACCAGCGCGGGCTCGAACCACACGTCGGCGTGCCGGCGGGCGTCGACCCTGGCGGGCCGCTCCGGGCGCGCCAGCGACGCCAGCCGCGCCGGCAGCGCGGCCAGGTCGGCGTCGCTGAACCCGGTGCCGCACTTGGTCACCGTCTGGAAGGTGTCGCTCTGCTGGTCGTAGGCGGCCAGCAGCAGCGCCCCGTAGATGCCGGCGCGGCGACCCCGCCCGTAGAGCGCGCCGACCACCACCAGGTCAAGGGTGTCGCTGAGCTCGGTGCGGTAGTCCCGCTTGAGCTTGATCCACAGCCAGCCGCGCGCCCCGGCCTGGTAGCCGGCGGCCGGGTCGACGGACTTGCACAGCAGCCCCTCGCAGCCGTCCGCCACCGCCTGCTCGAACAGCGCCTCCAGCCCCTCCTCGTCGTCGACCTGGCGCGCGGTCGCCAGCCGCAGCCGCGGCGACGGCGCGATCGCCTGCTCCAGCCGCGCCCGCCGCTCCGGGTAGGGCAGGCGGGTGAGGTCCTCGCCGTCCTCGTACAGCAGGTCGAAGCAGAACATGCTCACCGGCACGTCGCTGATCGCCTCGGTGATGCCGTACTTGCGGCGGCGGAACATCACGTCCTGGAACGGGCGCAGGTCCCCCGAGGCCGGGTCGAAGGCGACCACCTCGCCCTCCAGGATCGCCTCGCGCGGCTTCAGGCCCTCGCCGAGCACCTCCACCACGTCGGGGAACTGGCCGGAGACGCGCTCCAGGCGGCGGGTGAACAGCTCCAGGT
>DASQWY010000214.1:0-14660 GCA_035640005.1 Actinomycetes bacterium | reverse complement strand
CGTCCAGAACGTGCTGACAAAGCTCGGGGTCCACTCCCAGCTGGAGGCGGTCGCGTTCGCCTTCCAGCATGGGATGCTGGCCTTCAACCAGGGTGCCCCCCTGCGCGTCCCCTAGCGATGCGCGAGCAGCGTCGCCACGGGGAACACGTCGCCGGTCGAGGTGTCGAAGATGCCGGCGCTGTAGACGTGGGCGGAGGTGCCTGACCGCCAAGTTGACCGCCAACGGTGGCGACAGCAGCCGACGGCGGTGCACGGGCCTGGACGGCGAAAGCCGCCCTGGCCTGCGAGGACCGAGGTGAGGGCGGCGGGAGGGGCGGCTTACGAGAGCGCCGCTCTGACCGACTGAGCTACGAGGGCGAGGGCGACATGGTAGCCGATCGACTCCGGGTCAGCGGATGGCGAGGCGCTGCATCGGGACCGGGTCGCCGCGGAGGGCGGCCTGGACCGAGAGGAAGGCGGCTTCCAGGGTGAGCAGGGGCGCGGCGCCGATGGCCAGGCGCCTGTCGGCCTCTTCCAGGGCGCCGGCGGCCCGGACCGGGGCGGCGGGGTCGAGGCCGGCGGCGAGCCGGCCGAGGGTGGCGGCCCGGTCCGGGTGGACGAGCGCGACCCCGCCCGCGCCGGCCTCGGGCTGGTCGCGGAGCACCGCCATGTCGCGGTAGGCGGCGAGCAGGTCGCCGACCGCCTCCCGGATGGCGTCGAAGCGGGCGCGGCGCAGCTCGCGCCGGTGGCGGGTCTCCAGCCGGCGGCGCAGGGCGCCGCTGCCGCGGCCGCTGCCGAACGCCTCCTCGAGCTCGGCCAGCTCGCCCTCCTGCCGCAGCTTGACCGCGGCGACCACCTGGTCGGCCAGATCCACCACGGTGGTGGCGGCGGCGAGCGCGTCGGACGGCCCTTTGGCGCCGAGCCGCTCGACCAGCTCGAGAGTGGCCGACCGACGGGTGCGGGCGGCCTCGTCGAGGAGCAGGGCGCGGGCCCGCGCCAGCCGGCCGTGGCCGGCCGCGGCGGCCCACGCCGCCTGGGCGGGCTCGACGCCGAGCTCGGCGCCGAGGGTGCCGGCCAGCTCGGCGGGGTCGAGGCTCGCGAACGCGAGCGTCCGCGCCCGCGACGGGACCGTGCCGGCCAGCGCGTCGGCGCTCCGCGCGACCAGCACGAAGACCACCTCCGGGGGCGGCTCCTCGAGCACCTTGAGCAGGGCGTTGGCGGCCGCGTCGGTCAGCCTGTCGGCCTCGTCGAGGATGAAGACGGCGACCCGGCCCTCGTGGCGGGAGAGGGACGCCTCCTCGCGGACCGCCCGGACGTCGACGACCAGCAGGTTGTCGCCCTCCGGGACGACCAGGTGGACGTCCGGGTGCACGCCGCGCAGCACCCGCCGGCACACCGCGCAGCTGCCGTCGCCGCCGGCGGGGCAGTTCAGGGCGGCCGCGAACACGCGGGCCACGTACAGCTTGCCGATCCCGGGCGGGCCCGTGAACAGCCAGGCGTGGGTCACCCGGCCGGAAGCGACCGCCTCGCGGAGGGTCGCCACCGCCTCGGCGTGGCCGACCACCCCGTCCCAGACCGACCCGCTCACGGTTCCTCCAGCAGCGCGCAGGCGGCGGCACGCACGCGGGCGGCCACCTCCTGGACCGGGCCGGCCGCGTCGACCACGGCGAAGCGGCCGGGCTCGGCGGCGGCCAGCTCGCGGAAGGCGTCCCGCACCCGGCGGTGGAACTCGACGTCCTGCGCCTCGATCCGGTCCCGGTCGCCGCGGCGGCGGGCCAGCCCCAGCGCCGGGTCGACGTCCAGCAGCACCACCAGGTCGGGGACCAGGCCGCCGGTCGCCCAGCGGTTGACGTCGGCCACCGCCCGGCGGCCGAGGCCGCGCGCGCCGCCCTGGTAGGCGAGGGAGGAGTCCAGGTAGCGGTCGCAGAGCACCACCGCGCCGCGTTCCAGGGCCGGCCGGATCACCCGCTCGACCAGCTCGGCGCGGGCGGCGGCGAACAGCAGCGCCTCGGTGCGCGGGTGCATGTCGGCGGCCGGGTCCAGCAGCAGCTCGCGGACGCGCTCCCCGACCGGCGTGCCGCCCGGCTCCCTGGTCACCACCACCTCGTGGCCGCGGCCGGCGAGCTCCCGGGCGAGCAGCTCCAGCTGCGTCGACTTCCCGGCCCCCTCCACCCCCTCGAAGGCGACCAGACGGCCGGGGTCACCCATCGGGTCGGCCTAGGCGCTGACCAGCTCGGCCACGCGCACCTGGCTGCCGCACTTCGCGCAGGTGGCCGTGTCCGGGTCGCGGTCGAGGGCGAGCAGGCCGCCGCAGCTCGGGCAGGGCTGCTCCAGCGGCGCCTGCCAGAGGGCGAAGTCGCAGTCCGGGTAGCGGTTGCAGCTGTAGAAGGTCTTGCCGCGCTTGGTGCGCTTGGAGACGACCTCGCCCTCGCCGCACTTCGGGCAGGTCCCGAACGACTGCTCGCCGAGGTTCTTGATGCCGCGGCACTTCGGGTAGTCGGAGCAGCCCAGGAACGGCCCGAACCGGCCGGAGCGCCGCACCATCGGCTTGCCGCACTTCGGGCAGGGAACGTCGGTCAGCTCCGGCTCGGCCCGCTCGGCGGCCTGCTCGGCCGACTGCCGGGCGTTGCGCCGGTACTTGCAGTCCGGGTAGCGGCTGCAGGAGAGGAACCAGCCGTAGCGGCCCCACTTGCGGACCAGCTTGGCGCCGGTCTCCGCGCCGCACTCGGGGCAGGTCTCGTCGGTCGCCTCCTCCGGCCGGGAGACCTTCTCCTGGCGCTCGGCGATGGTGCCCTCCACCTCGGCGAAGAAGGTCTTGACCACCGGCTCCCACGGCTTGGCGCCGGAGGCGATGCGGTCCAGGTCCTCCTCCATCTCGGCGGTGAAGCCCAGGTCGATGACCTTGGGGAAGACGTCGGCGAGCAGGTCGGTGACGACCATGCCGACGTCCTCGGGGTGGAAGCGCTTGCGCTCCTGCCGCACGTACTTGCGGTCCAGCAGGGTGGAGATGGTCGGCGAGTAGGTCGAGGGCCGGCCGATGCCGTGCTCCTCCAGCGCCTTGACCAGGCTCGCCTCGGTGTAGCGGGGCGGCGGCTCGGTGAAGTGCTGCTCGGGCCGCAGCTCCAGCAGGCGGAGCACCTGGCCGACGGTCAGCTCGGGGAGGGTGCCCGCCTCCTCCTCGACGTCGTCGTCGCGGCCCTCCAGGTAGACGCGGACGAACCCGTCGAAGCGGAGCACCGACCCGGTCGCCCGGAAGGTCAGGTCGCCAGCGGCGATGTCCACGCTGGTCTGGTCGTAGACGGCCTGGGCCATCTGCGAGGCGACCGCCCGCTTCCAGACCAGCTCGTACAGCCGCAGGGCGGCGGGCTCCAGGTGGCCGGTCAGCGACTCGGGGGTGCGGGCGACCACGGTCGGCCGGATCGCCTCGTGCGCCTCCTGCGCGGTCTTGGCCCTGGCCTTGTACTGGGTGGTCTTCACGTACTGGCGCCCGTAGCGCTCGCCGACCAGGCCGGCGATCTCGTTCAGGGCGGCCTGGGATAGGGCGGGCGAGTCGGTGCGCATGTAGGTGATGAGCCCGACCGAGCCCTCCCCCGGCAGGTCGACGCCCTCGTACAGCTGCTGGGCCAGCGCCATGGTGCGCTTGGAGGAGAAGTTCAGCTTGCGGGCCGCCTCCTGCTGCAGGGTGGAGGTGATGAACGGCGGGGCGGCGCTGCGCCGGCGCTCGCTCTTGTTGACGTCGGCGACGACCCAGGTGGCGGCGCGGGCGCGGTCGGCGGCCGCGGCCGCGGCGCCCTCGTCGCCGAGCACGAACTTCTGCTTCTCGCCGACCGGGTAGCGGGCGTGGACCGCCTCGTCGGCGTCGGTCGCCAGGTCGGCCTCGAGGCTCCAGTACTCCTGCGGGTGGAATGCCTCGATCTCGCGCTCGCGGTCCACGATCATCTTGAGCGCGGCCGACTGCACCCGCCCGGCCGACAGGCCGGCCCGCACCTTGCGCCACAGCACCGGCGACAGCTTGTAGCCGACGATGCGGTCGACCACCCGGCGGGCGCGGTAGGCGTCGACCAGCCGGTCGTCGATGTCGCGGGGGTCGGCGAAGGCCCGCCGCACGGCGTCGGCGGTGATCTCGGTGAAGGTGACCCGCCGCAGGCTGCCGGCGGCCAGCTTGGCCGCCTCGGCGATGTGCCAGGCGATCGCCTCGCCCTCCCGGTCCGGGTCGGTGGCCAGGAACACCAGGTCGGCGCTCTTGGCCGCCTTGCGGATGCTGGAGACGACCTTCTTGCCCTTCGGGGTCACCTCATAGGTGACCGTCACGCCGCCGTTGATGTCCACGGCAAAGTCCGACTTGGGAAGGTCGCGGACGTGGCCCATGGAGGCGACCACGTCGTAGTCCTTCCCCAGGTACTTGCCGATGGTCTTCGCCTTGGCGGGCGACTCGACCACTACCAGGTTGCGTGTCAATCCGATGTCCTCATGCTCGATGCTCGCGTTCGCCATCTCGGTCCGTCGCGGTGGCGGGCCGGCCCCGGCCGTCCGGGGCGGCAGGTCAGGAGACGGCGTAGTGTTGCCGACCACCCGACCGCACTGTCAAGGCCGCGGCGACCCAGGGTATTCCCGGCCGGGGCGGCCTGCCCCCTTCCGCTCAGTATGCTCCCGACCCGCCACAGGCGGCGCCTCAGAGCGCCGAGCGCCTGGCCCCGCCGGTCGGCGGCGTCACCGGCAGCGGCGCCTGCCGCTGGTCCTCGCCCGGGGTGGCGAGGCTCACCGCCCCCGAGTGGCTGGAGCGCCACAGGGCCCAGACCAGCACGCCGGCGGCCACCAGGGCGATCAGGACGCGCAGGACGTCCCGGTCGGCCAGCGACACCACCGTCGGGGCGATCAGCACCGCGACCAGGTTCATTACCTTGATCAGCGGGTTCAGGGCTGGCCCGGCGGTGTCCTTGAACGGGTCGCCGACGGTGTCGCCGATCACGGTGGCCTTGTGCGGCTCGGAGTTCTTGCCGCCGTGGTGGCCGTCCTCCACGAACTTCTTGGCGTTGTCCCAGGCGCCGCCCGCGTTGGCCAGCATCACCGCCAGCAGCTGCCCCGTCAGGATCGCCCCGGCCAGGTAGGCGCCGAGCGCCTCGTAGCCGAACAGGAAGCCGCTGGCGATCGGGGTGAGCACCGCCAGCAGGCCCGGGGTCAGCAGCTCCCGCAGCGAGTCCCGGGTGCAGATGTCCACCACCGCGCTGTAGTCCGGCCGCTCGCTGAAGTCCATGATCCCGGGGTGCTCGCGGAACTGCTTGCGGACCTCGAACACCACCCGGCCGGCGGCCCGGCCGACCGCCCGGATCGCCTGCGCCGAGAACATGAACGCCACCGAGCCGCCGATCAGCAGGCCGATCAGCACCCCGGGCCGGTCGATGCGGATGTCCACGTTCGCCGGGGCCACGCCGGCGTTGAGCAGGGCGCGCCGGAAGGAACCGAACAGGCTGGTCGCGGCGAGCACGGCGGTGGCGATGGCCACTCCCTTGGTGATCGCCTTGGTGGTGTTGCCGACCGCGTCCAGCGAGGTGAGCACGTTGTTGCCGCGCTCCCCGACGCTGCCGGACATCTCGGCGATGCCCTGGGCGTTGTCGCTGATCGGGCCGAAGGTGTCCATCGATACAACCACGCCGACGGTGGTCAGCATTCCCATGCCGGCCAGCGAGATCATGTAGAGCTGGTAGTCGAGCCCCTTGCCGCTGCCGATCAGGACCGCGCCGACGATCGCGCCGACGATCGCCAGGATCGCGTACACGGTCGACTCCAGGCCGGTGGCGAAGCCGGCGAGGATGGTGGTGGCCGGGCCGGTCTCGGAGGCGTCGGCGATCTCCCGCACCGGCTTGTACTGGGTGGCGGTGTAGTAGGAGGTCATCAGCTGGATGACGCTGGAGAGGGCCAGGCCGAGGGCGACCGCCACCAGCGGCCGCCAGTCGTGCGCGTAGCCCAGCGAGGCGACGCCGACCAGCACCACCGAGACCAGCGCCGCGGCGAAGAAGCCCCGGTTGATCGCGCTGATGCCGCTCTCGCTCTCCGAACGGGGCCGGACCAGGTAGATGCCGACGATCGAGGACACGATGCCGATCGCCTGGACGATCAGGGGCAGCAGCAGCCCCACCACCGGCCGGTCCGGGAAGGCGGCCAGGCCCAGCACGATGGCCGCGACCAGCGTCACCTCGAAGGACTCGAACAGGTCGGCGGCCATGCCCGCGCAGTCGCCGACGTTGTCGCCGACGTTGTCGGCGATGGTGGCGGCGTTGCGGGGGTCGTCCTCGGGGATCGAGCGCTCGACCTTGCCGACCAGGTCGGCGCCGACGTCGGCGGCCTTGGTGAAGATGCCCCCGCCGACCCGCATGAACATCGCCAGCAGCGCGGCGCCGAAGCCGAACCCGAACAGCACGTTGGCGGCCTGGCCCTTGTAGGCGAGCACCACCCCGGTGGCGCCGAGCAGGCCGAGGCCGACCACGAACATGCCCGCGACGCCGCCGGCGCGGAAGGCGATCGGCATCGCGCTGAGCAGACCGCCCCGGTCGGCGGCGGCGGCCACCCTGACGTTGGCGCGGACCGCCAGCTGCATGCCGGTGCGGCCGGCCAGCGCCGAGAACGCCGCCCCCACCAGGAAGGCGACGCTGCGGCCGATCCGCACCGACGCCGTGTCGGCCTGCAGCGGCAGCAGCAGGAAGAACAGCAGCACGACGAAGACCGCCAGGGTGCGGAACTGGCGGTTCAGGTAGGCGCGGCTGCCCTGCTGGATGGCGTGGGCGATCTCGCGCATCTTCTCGGTGCCCTGGTCGGCGGCCAGGACCTGCCTGACCAGGATGAAGGCGACCACGAGCGCGGCCAGGCAGACCAGGATGATGACGAACAGGGCGAGGTTCTCCCCCGCCCGGAAGTCGACCTGCGCGCTGCTCTCCTGCGCGAGCAGCCATACTCGGCCCATCAGACCCTCCTCGGCGCCCCACCGTTGGGACGCTGGTTCAAGCCGCGGCCCGGCCGGGACCAGGGTCGGCGCGAGCGGGAAGAGACGAACGCGGGTCCTGGCGCGGCGCCCCGAGCACCGATCGGGACAGATCAAGCAAGGGCCGGCCGTCCTGCGAACCCAGGATTTTCGCGGATGATAGCCAGCATCGGAAGTGTCGGGCAAGCCTCCCAGGCCGGTTGTGGACGGGTGCTCAGGCGGGCCCCGGCGGCTCGCCGGCGACCGCCCTCGGCAGCGAGAAGCTGATCTGGTGGCCGCCGCCCTCGCGGGCGACCGTGCGCAGGTCGTCGACGAGCGCGCCCACCAGCGCCAGGCCGAACTGGCGGTCGTCGATGTTGACCGGGTCGCCGATGACCATGGCGGAGGCGCCCCCCGGCGCGCGGTCCCGCACCTCGACGCCGAAGCGGTCGTCGTCGCTGGTGAGGTCCAGCTCGATCACCGTGTCCAGCCCGGCCCGGGAGAGGTCGCCGACCGCGACCGCGCAGGTCTCGGAGACGGCGACCTTGAGGTCCTCGATCCCCTCCTCGTCGACGCCGGCGTTGCGCGCGACGATCCCCACCACCAGGCGGATCGTGCCGAGCAGCCGCGGTTCGGGCGGGAAGGCGAGGCGCACGGTGGCCGAGGGCCCCCGGCTGGACACCTGGCGCTACTCCGTCGCAGTCGACACCGCGTCGGCGACCGAGCCGTGGATCGGGAACACCTTGGTCAGGCCGGTGATGCGGAAGATCTTGAGGATCTTCTCCTGGGTGCAGACCAGTTGCAGGGAGCCGTCGTGGTTGCGCACCCGCTTGAGCCCGCCGACCAGGACGCCGAGGCCGGTGGAGTCGAGGAAGTCGACCTTCTCCAGGTCGACCACCAGGTGGTAGGAGCCCTCGCTGACCAGCTCGATCAGCTTCTCGCGCAGCTTGGGCGCCGTATAGACGTCGATCTCGCCCGCCACTTCGAGGACGGCGCGATCTCCTTCCTTGCGGACGTTCAGGTCGAGGTCCATGGCCGCTCCTGACACTCTGCGTCGCTCCCGCTCGGAGCGTCGGCCGGATGGTCGTCTGCCCGGTCGCTGAGGCCGGCCAACGATAGGCCGCTCAGCAGGAGGAGGCAACGTGCGGGTCCGCACAACCCGGCCGGTTGCCCGCCGCGCCGCGCCCTCGGTAGCCTACGCCGCGCCCGCAGCCAATGCCGCCACGCCAATGCCGCCACGCAAGGAGAACGCCCTGCCCCGCCTCGCTCGTGGCCTCGCGCTGGCCGCCGTCCTGCTGGCGGCGACCGCCTGCACCTCCGGCGGCAAGCGGGAGAGCCCGGCGACCACAGCCGCGCGGGCCGCACCGGCGCCCGCGCCGCTCCGGATCGACCTGCGGGCCAGCGCCACCGGCGCCAAGCGGGCCGCGGACGCCAAGCGGGCCGCCAAGCAGGCCTCGCCGGCCCTGCAACGGTTCCTGCAGCGCTACCTGCAGGCCGCGTTCCTGCAGGCGCCGGGCGGGCGTTCGGGCTGGAACGACCTGCTCGCCCTGTTCGACCCGCCGGTCAAGGCGGCCGCGCGCACCCAGCTGGACGCGCTCTCCCTGGGAGGGGACGCCGCCAAGGTGACCGCGGTGCGGCCGGGCAGGACCGTCGCCAGGGCGCTGCTGCTGCTGGACGGCGGGCGGCCGGTCGCCGCCACCGTGCGGCTGTCGTTCGACGGCACCGCCGACACCGCCCAGGGCAGCGGCCCGGTGCACCTGCGCTCGGCGTTCCACCTGCTGCAGACCGGCGGCGGCTGGCGCATCGCCGCCTTCTCCAGCCGCACGGGGCCGTCCTCGTGAGCCGGCCGCGGGCGCTGCCCGAGGGCCGGCGCGGCCTGCTGGTGCTGGTCGCCCTGGTGCTCGCGTGCGCGCTGGCGGTGACCGCGGCGGCGCTCGGCCCGCGGCGCACCCCCGCCGCCCAGGCGGCGCCGGCCGTGGTGGTGCAGCGGGCCCACGCCGGCCAGGCCACCCCAGGCATCAAGGGCCGCCTGGTGCTGCTGGCGGTCGGCTCGGACTCCGGCGCGCCCAAGTTCGGCCGCGGCGGCACCGTCGAGGGCGGCCGCGCCGACAGCCTGCACCTGATCGTGCTGGACACTGGCAAGCGCCGCGGCATCGTCATCGGCTTCCCCCGCGACAGCTACGTGCCGATCCCCGGGCACGGGACCAACAAGATCAACGCGGCCATGTCGCTGGGCGGCCCGCCGCTGCTCATCCAGACGCTCGAGCGGCTCACCGGCATCCACATCGACTACTACGCGCTGACCTCGTTCGACGGGCTCACCGACATGGTCAACAAGGTCGGCGGGGTGTACGTCGGGATCGACATGAACATCAACGACCACTTCTCCGGCGCGCACTTCACCAAGGGGAGGCATCACCTCCAGGGTGGCCAGGCGCTGTCCTACGCCCGGGCCCGCAAGACCCTGCCCGGCGGCGACCTGGACCGGTCCAGGCACCAGGGCCAGATCCTGCTCGGCGGGCTGGCGACCTACCAGCGGCAGGTCGCCGCCGACCCGACCCGGGTGATGACCTGGCTGGCCGTCATGCGGCAGGAGGTCAAGACCAACCTGCCGTTCACCGAGCTGTTCCACCTGGCCCTGGCGGCCATCTCGGTCCCGCCGAGCCGGCTGCACAACACCGTCACCCCGGGCGCGGCCGGCAGCGCCGGCGCGGCCTCGGTGGTCCGGCTGCTGCCCGGCGCCTACTCGCTGTTCGCCCGGGTCCGGGCCGGCAAGTACGCCTGAGGGCGCCCCCGCGGGGGAGGGTCGCGGGCGGCGGCTACCATGACCGCGTGACCGACCCCGTCGAGCTGGTCGACGACCTCACCGGCGGCCCCGACTACCGCGGCCAGCTCGTCCACCTGGAGCGGCTGCCGGCCCGGCCGGCCCGCCTGGTCGACCTGCCCGCCGACCTGCCCCAGCCGCTCGGCGACCGGCTGCACGCCAGGGGCGTGACCGCCCTGTGGAAGCACCAGGCCGCCGCGATCGCCCTGGCCAGGGCCGGGCGGCACGTGGTGGTGGCGACCGGCACGGCCTCCGGCAAGAGCCTCTGCTACCAGCTGCCCGTGTTCGACGCGCTGCTCGGCGACGGCCACCGCACCGCCCTGTACCTGGCGCCCACCAAGGCGCTCGCCCGCGACCAGCTGCGCGCCATCCGCTCGTTCGCGCTGGCCGGGGTGCGGGCCGCCGCCTACGACGGCGACACGCCCAGCCAGGACCGGCCGCTGATCCGCCGCAGCGCCAACCTGGTGCTCACCAACCCGGACATGCTCCACCAGGGCATCCTGCCCAGCCACGAACGCTGGGCGGCGTTCCTCGGCCGCCTCGCCTACGTGGTGGTCGACGAGGCCCACACCCTGCGCGGCGTGTTCGGCTCCCACGTGGCCGCCGTGCTGCGCCGCCTGCGCCGGCTGGCCGCCCGCTACCGCGCCGAGCCCGTGTTCGTGCTGGCCTCGGCGACCCTCGGCAACCCCGCCGAGCTGGCCAGCCGGCTGGTCGGCCTGCCGGTCGAGCCGGTGGCGGCGGACGCCTCGCCGCGCGGCCCGCTGGCCTTCGCGCTGTGGGAGCCGCCGCTGGTCGACGAGGCCAGCGGCCTGCGCCGCAGCCCCAACACCGAGTCGGCGGCCTGGCTGGCCGCCGGCGTGGAGGCCGGCGTGCGCACGCTGTGCTTCGCCCGCTCCCGCCGCGCGACCGAGCTGGTCGCCACCTACGCCAGGCGTCGGGTCGGCGAGGTCGACCGGCGCCTGGCCGGGCGGGTGCGGGCCTACCGCGCCGGCTACCTGGCCGAGGAGCGCCGGGAGCTGGAGCAGGGCCTCGTCTCGGGCCGCCTGCTGGGGGTGGCCAGCACCAACGCGCTGGAGCTGGGGATGGACATCGGCGGCCTGGACGCGGTCGTGCTCAACGGCTTCCCCGGCACGGTCGCGTCGATGTGGCAGCAGGCGGGGCGAGCCGGCCGGCAGGGCGGCCCGGCCCTGGCCGTGCTGGTCGGCTCGGACGACCCGCTGGACGCCTACCTGCTGCACCACCCGGCCGACCTGTTCGGGCGCACCCACGAGGCCGCCCTGGTCGACCCGGGCAACCCCTACGTCCTCGCCCCGCACCTGCTGTGCGCCGCCTACGAGGCGCCCTTGACCGACGACGACCTCGCGCTGTTCGGGCCGACCGCGGCCCCGCTGGCCGCCGCGCTGCAGGCCGAGGGCGCCCTGCGCCAGCGCCGCGACGGGCTGCGGCCGAGCGGTGGCCGCTCCGCCGCCGCCGAGGTCGACCTGCGCAACGCCGGCGGCGCGCCGGTGACCATCGTGGCCGCCGACTCTGGCCAGGTGATCGGCACCGTCGACCGGGCCAGGGCGCCCGCCACGGTCCACCGGGGCGCCGTCTACCTGCACCAGGGCGAGTCGTTCCGGGTCCTCGAGCTGGACCTCGACGGCGGGGTCGCCCTGGTGGAGGTGGCCGCCGGCGACGAGTACACCCAGGCCCGCAGCGACATCGACGTGGCGGTGGTGGAGCCGCTGCGCCGCGTGCAGCTGCCGCGCTCGTCGCTGCTGCTCGGCCGGGTCGCCGTCTCCGAGCAGGTCACCGGGTACGAGCGCCGCAAGGTCGGCTCCGGCGAGCTGCTGGGGCACGAGGAGCTCGACCTGCCGCCCTCCCGGCTGCAGACGTTCGCCTACTGGTACACGCTCTCCCCCGAGCTGCTGGACGCAGCCCGCCTGGACGCCCGCGACGTGCCCGGCGCCGCCCACGCCGCCGAGCACGCCCAGATCGGCCTGCTGCCGCTGTTCGCCATGTGCGACCGCTGGGACATCGGCGGCCTGTCGACCGCCTGGCATCCCGACACCGACGCGGCGACGATCTTCGTCTACGACGGCTACCCCGGCGGCGCCGGCATCGCCGAGCGCGGCCACCGCCTGGCCGCCGAGCACCTCCGCGCCACCCGCGACACCGTCCGCGCCTGCCCGTGCGAGCACGGCTGCCCCTCCTGCGTCCAGTCGCCCAAGTGCGGCAACGGCAACAACCCGCTGGACAAGGCCGGCGCGGTCCGCCTGCTCGACGAGCTGCTCGCCGACCTGGCCGCGGTCCCCGGCGACGCCGGCGCGAGCCCGGCGACCGGCGCCCCAGGGGAGGACGCCAGGCCGGTGGCCCCGGCCGGCCGGGCCCTGCCCAACGGCGAGCGAGCCTGAACGGCGGGGGCGGGCGATGCCCTTGTACATCGGTGTGGCGGCCGCGTCGCGGCCGGACGAGCGGTTGCTGGCGGCGGCCGAGACGCTCGGCCGGCGGCTCGCCGAGGCCGGCGCCGTGCTGGTTTGCGGCGGCGGGCCGGGCGCGATGGCGGCGGCCTGCCGTGGGGCCACCGCCGCCGGCGGCACCACCGTCGGCCTGCTGCCGGGCGACGACCGGCGCGAGGGCAACCCGTACCTGACGGTCGCGCTGGCGACCGGGCTCGGCGAGGCCCGCAACGTCCTGCTGGTGCGGGCCAGCGACGCCCTGGTCGCGGTCGGCGGCGGCTTCGGGACCCTCTCCGAGGTGGCGCTCGCGCTGCGGACCGGCGTGCCGGTGGTGGGGCTCGCCACCTGGTCGCTCGCCCTCGACGGCCGCGCGGTGGACGCCTTCCCGGTCGCCGGCGACCCGGCGGAGGCGGCCGCGCTCGCGGTCGGCGCCGCCCGCGCCCGCGCCGCCGGGCGGCCCGGAGGCCCGGGCCGGTAGCGGCTTGCCCCGTTTGCCGCACCAGGTTGCGGGGCAGGCATCTGACGAGCGTGCATCGCCAGTCTGAGGAGACGACCATGGCCGCGTTCTTCATCCTGCTTGCCGCGCTGGTCGGCGCGGTGCTCGTCGACGCCGTGCTCGAGAACACCGACACGATGTCGGCGGTCTTCTTCAACCGGACCTTCGACCAGCTCAGCGCGGGCGAGCTGCTGCTGGTGTTCGCGGGCCTGGGCTTCCTGCTGCTGCTGTTCCTGGTGCTGGCCGGCGGCGCCTCCCGGACACGGCGCACCAGGCGCCGGGAACGGCGGGCCGCGCGGCGCGACCTCGAGGGCCAGGCCGCGCAGCTGCAGGACGAGAACGCGCAGCTCCGCGAGGAGCTGCAGCGCTACCAGCGGGTCTCCGGGCTCGGCACCGAACCTGCGGCCCCGCGCACCGACCAGCCGGTGCCGGCTGGCCAGCGGCCCATGGGCGCCGGCCAGGCGCCTCCAGGGGGCCCGGAGCCGGTGCGCGCCAGCCGCGAGCGGCTCGACGACCGCGCCGTGCCGCCCCAGCAGGTCCGCCGCCAGGGCCCGCCCCGACCCGGCGACCGGGGTTCGCCGCTGGGCTGAGGCGACCGGGCGGCCCCTCCGCCCTGAGCCCACCGGCCCCGGGACTCGTCGCCCCGCCAGGAGGGTCCGGTCCGGTGCCGCCTCCGGACCGGACCACGCGGCCGGGGCGGGCAGGACCGCCCTGGCCCATGCGCGCACGCCGACGCTGACGCCGGGGACCAGCCGGACCGGCCGTCGCACGGCCACCGTCGCACGCAGCGGCGAGCACGCGCAGGACAGCAGCTCGGCGCCGTTGGCGGCCGCCAGCTCCCGGGAGCGCGCCGCCGGCGGGCCCGCACCCGGGGTCAGGGCGGCCAGGGCGGCCAGGTCGGCCGCGGTCTGCGCCGCCGCACGCGCCCCGGCGAGCGCGCCGACGTCGGCGGCGAGCAGCCCGGCCAGCAGGACGAACCCGCTGAGCGCCAGCCCGACCAAGGTGGCGGTGCCGCGCTCGCGGTCGGTGGGCGCGGCGCTCACGGTCCACCCGTCGACGGGGGCGGGCCGGGCTCGACGGCGGCCACCGCCGACGCCCGCACGGTCACCAGCGGCACGCCGAACGGCAGCCGGGCCGGCAGCGCCACGCTCACGCTGACGCGCCCTGGCGGCCCCGGGGTCACGGCCACCCGGGCGGGCCGGCCGGGCGGCAGCGCCGCGCGGGCGGCGGCGACCGCTCCGGCCCCGCCGGCGCCGATCGCGGCCTGCCGCGCGCCCTCGCGGGCGGCGCCCTGGGCCAGGACCTGGTCGCGGGCGACCCCGATCACGCCCACCATCGCCAGCGTGATCGCGACCAACAGCGGGATGGCGGCAGCCAGCTCGACGGTCGCCGAGCCGTCCGGCCGCCCGGGTCGGCCGGCGCGGCCAGCGCCGGGGAACCGGCCGGCTTCCCCGGCACGGTGCCGGGGAGGCCGGGAGCACGGGGACCGGGCCACGTCAGCCGATCCCGAACATCGAGCGGACGTGCTGGAGGACGCCGCCGAGCAGGCCGGCGACGCCGCCGTTGCGCGCCCAGGTCAGGGCGAGCGCGGCGATCGTGGCCGCCACGACCATCACCAGCGCGTACTCGACGGTCTCGCTACCCGCCTGCAGCCGGACGGCGAGGGAGGACGAGGAGGAACGGTGCGCAAGACGCATTGGGGCTCCTTTCGGGAAGCGGGTCAGGGAATCAGGGCGTGCAGCGACCCGGTCACCGTCGGCACGATGGTGAGCAGGACGATTGTCAAGCTAGGACAACGGCAGTACGATGCGGCCACGATGCCGAACCCGCAGCTCAATGCCGGGATCTACGCCCGCATCTCCTACGTCCGCCGCGAGGACGGGACCAAGGAGCGCCTCGGGGTCGAGCGCCAGGTGCCGCCCTGCCGCGAGCTGGCCCACCGCAAGGGCTGGCGGGTGGTCGAGCCGG
>DASQWY010000213.1:0-8076 GCA_035640005.1 Actinomycetes bacterium | reverse complement strand
GGTCTCCGGCGGTGCCCGCCTGCAACCCAGGCGGGTCCGGGGCCGGCAACCCTGTGGGTGACGCCACGGGACGGACGCGGGCGAAGGCCGAACCGAGCCGACCAGGAGGCACCCGTGGCAGTCGTCACCATGCGCCAGCTGCTGGAAGCCGGCGTGCACTTCGGGCATCAGACCCGCCGTTGGAACCCGAAGATGAAGCGCTTCATCTACGGCGAGCGCAACGGCATCTACATCATCGACCTGCAGAAGACGATGGCTGCCATCGAGACCACCTACGCCTTCCTGCGCGACTCGGTGGCCAAGGGCGGCAACGTCCTGTTCGTGGGCACCAAGAAGCAGGCCCAGGAGTCGGTCAAGACCCAGGCCGAGCGGGTCGGCATGCCCTACGTGAACTACCGCTGGCTCGGCGGGATGCTGACCAACTTCGCCACCATCTACCGCCGCCTGCAGCGCCTCAAGGAGCTGGAGGCGATGGAGGCCACCGGCGCCACCGAGGTCCTGCCCAAGAAGGAGGTCCTGCGCCTCGGCCACGAGCGCGAGAAGCTGGATCGCAACCTGGGCGGGATCCGCGACATGACCCGCGTGCCGGCGGCGGTCTGGGTGGTCGACACCCGCAAGGAGCACATCGCCGTGACCGAGGCCCGCAAGCTCGGCATCCCGGTGGTGGCGATCCTCGACACCAACTGCGACCCCGACGAGGTCGACTACCCGATCCCCGGCAACGACGACGCCATCAGGGCCGGCAGCCTGCTCACCCGCATCGTCGCCGACGCGGTCGCCGAGGGCCTGCGCCTGCGCAGCGTGTACGCGGCCGAGCAGGCCGGCAAGGAGGGCGCCCCGGCCGCCGCCAGCCCGGTGGACGAGGAGCCGCTGGCCGAGTGGGAGCGCGAGCTGCTCGAGGCCGACGGGAGCGGCGGCGAGCCCGCCGGCGGCCGGTCCGCGCCGGCGGCCGCGCCCGAGGGCCAGGCCGCGGGCGGCCGCGGGGCCGAGGCGGACAAGCCCGCCGCCCGGCCCGCGCGCCGTCCCGCCGCCGCCCAGGCCGAGGCCGGCAAGGCCGAGCCCGCCAAGCCGAAGGCCGCCGACGGCGAGACCGGCAAGGCCAAGGCCGCCGATGGTGACGGCAAGGCCAAGGCCGCCCGGGGCGAGGGGGCCAGGGCGACCCGCCGGCCGGCCGCCGCCGGCCAGGCCGGCCAGGTCGGGGCGGAGCCGGAGGACCAGCCGGCCGGCGAGGCCGCCGGCGCCGGCGAGGCCGGCGAGGACGGGCAGGCGAACCGGGCGGCGGCCGAGCGGGCCACCGACCCCACCGAGGAGCAGCGGCAACCGCGGAGCTGACCACCGAACGAGCCGAAGGCGCCCGGGTCCGACCGGGCGCCAGCGACCCACCAGCAAGGAGCATCACCCGACATGAAGATCACTGCCGCCCAGGTGAAGGAGCTGCGCGACGCCACCGGGGCCGGGATGATGGACTGCCGCAACGCCCTCGAACAAGCCGAAGGCGACCTCGAGCGGGCCAAGCAGATCCTTCGCGAGACCGGCAAGGCGGGCATCGCCAAGCGCGCCGGACACAGCGCCACCCAGGGGATCATCGAGGCCTACCTGCACACCCCCGACCCCAACCTGCCCCCCAAGCTCGGCGTGCTGGTCGAGCTGGACTGCGAGACCGACTTCGTGGCCCACACCGACGAGTTCCAGCGGCTGGCCCACGAGATCGCCCTGCACGTGGCGGTCGCCGACCCCGGCTACGTGCGCCGCGAGGACGTGCCGGCCGACCTGGTCGAGAAGGAGCGGGAGATCTACGCCAAGCAGGCCGAGGGCAAGCCGGCCCAGATCGTCGAGCGGATCGTGGACGGCAAGCTCAAGGACTTCTACAAGCAGGTCGTGCTGCTGGACCAGCCCTACATCCGCGACCCGAGCCAGACCATCCAGGACCTGGTCGACGCCTACTCGGCCAAGGTCCGCGAGCGGCTGGTGCTGCGCCGCTTCGCCCGGTTCCGGGTCGGCGAGGGCGGCGAGGAGGCCTAGGATGCCGCCTTCGGCGCACCGCCAGCCATAGGAGGCGACCAGGTGGCGTTCGTCATCGAAGGCGAAGGCCCGGCGCCGGATCCCGGAGACGGCAAACCCTGCTACGGGCGGGTGCTGCTGAAGCTGTCGGGTGAGGCGTTCGCCCAGCAGTCGTCCGGCTTCGGCCTGGACTTCGGCAGGATCGACACGGTCGCCCGCCAGCTCGTCGAGGTCGTCGACCTCGGCGTGCAGACCGCGGTGGTGGTCGGCGGCGGCAACATCGTCCGCGGCACGTCGGCCGAGGCGGCCGGCATGGACCGGGCGCGGGCCGACTACATGGGCATGCTCGGCACCGTGATGAACTGCCTTGCGCTGCAGGACGCGCTGGAGCGGCGCGGGGTGGTGACCCGCGTGCAGACCGCCATCCAGATGACCCAGATCGCCGAGCCGTACATCCCCCGGCGGGCGGTGCGCCACCTCGAGAAGGGCCGCATCGTGATCTTCGGGGCGGGCATGGGCACCCCCTACTTCTCCACCGACACCACCGCGGCCCAGCGGGCGCTAGAGATCGGCGCCGAGGTCATCCTCATGGCCAAGAACGGGGTCGACGGGGTCTACGAGGCCGACCCGAAGAAGCACCCGGAGGCCCGCCGCTTCCTGCGCATCGACTACCTGGAGGCGATCCGGCGCGAGCTCAAGGTGATGGACGCCACCGCCCTGTCGTTGTGCAACGACAACGACCTGCCCATCATCGTGTTCGACCTGCTCACCGATGGGAACATCCGCCGGGCAGTGTGCTGCGAGCCGATCGGCACCTGGATCGGCCCGATGGGCGAGGACCAGCGAGGGGAGTCGACGTGATCGAGGACACGCTGCGGGAAGCCGAGTCGAAGATGCGCAAGGCCATCGACGTCGCCAAGGAGGATTTCGCCGGCATCCGCACGGGACGGGCGAACCCCGCCCTGGTCGCCCGCCTCCAGGTCGACTACTACGGGACGCCCACCCCGCTGCAGCAGCTCGCCGGGATCGCCACCACCGAGGCGCGCATGCTGGTCGTCTCGCCCTACGACCGCAACGCCACCTCCTCGATCGAGAAGGCGATCCGCAACTCCGACCTCGGCATCAACCCCTCCAACGACGGCCAGGTGATCCGGCTGGTGTTCCCGCCGCTCACCGAGGAGCGCCGCAAGGAGTACGTGCGGCTCGCCAAGCACCGCGCCGAGGAGGCGCGGACCTCGATCCGCAACGTCCGCCGCCACGGCAAGGACGCGCTGCAGGCGCTCGAGCGCGACGCGGAGATCTCCCAGGACGAGCTGCACCGGGCCGAGCAGCGCCTGCAGGGCATTACCGACAAGTACATCGCCGAGGTCGACACCGTGCTCCAGCACAAGGAGCGCGAGCTGCTGGAGGAGTGAGCCGCCGTGGCCGAGCCGGCCCCGCTCGACCCCGCCGAGCCGGGCGTGCCGGCAAGGCAACGGCGCGCCGGCCGCGACCTGCGCCTGGCGATCGCCACCGGCGTCGCGCTCGCCGCCGCGCTGATCGCCGCGCTGCTCTGGTCGCCGCTGGCGTTCGCCGCCTTCGTGCTGGCGATCGTGCTGCTCGCCCTGGTCGAGCTGCTCACCGTGCTGCGCGCCAGGGCCACCCGCCCGGCCGCCCCGGTGGTGCTGGCCATGGCCGTGCTGCTGGTCGCCGGCGCCTACCTGGAGGGCCCGGCCGCGCTGTCGTTCGGCCTGCTGGCCACCACCCTGGCCGCCTTCGGCTGGTACCTGGTCGACCCCGGGCGCACCGAGGTCACCCGCAACGTGGCCGCCACCGTCTTCGCGGTCGTCTACGTGCCCTTCATGGCCGCCCACCTGGTCCTGGTGGCGGCCAGGGCCGAGCACTACGTCGGCGCGATCCTCGGCTACGCCGCCCTCACCGTCATCTACGACACCGGCGCCTACGCCGCCGGCGCCACCCTGGGCCGCCACCCGCTCGCCCCGCACGTCTCGCCCGCCAAGACCTGGGAGGGCGCGGCCGGGGCGACCGTCGCCTGCCTGCTCGCCGGCGCCTTCCTGCTGCCGCTGTGGCGGCCGTGGACGCTCGGCTCCGGGCTGCTGCTGGCGGCGCTGGCCTGCGTGGTGGCGCCGCTCGGCGACCTCTCCGAGTCGATGCTCAAACGCGACCTGGCCGTGAAGGACATGGGATCGATCCTGCCGGGGCACGGTGGCATGCTGGACCGGATGGACGCCCTGCTGTTCATGGCCCCCGTCCTCTACTACGTGCTGGCCGCCTTCAACCTCGTCGGGTCGCCGTGATCCGCTCGCCGTACGACCTGGCCCCGGCCGAGCTGGAGGCGCTAGTCGCCGAGGCGGGGGAGCCCCCCTACCGGGCCCGCCAGGTCACCCGCTGGCTCGACCGGCGCCACCAGCCGGACCCTGGCGCCATGACCGACCTGCCGGGGCCGCTGCGGGAGCGGCTGGCCGAGCACCTGGACGGCGCCGGCCTGACCCTGGAGCGGCACCAGGCCGGCGACCACGGCTGGACCCACAAGCTGCTGTTCCGCCTGGCCGGCGGGGACGCGGTCGAGACGGTGCTGATGTTCTACCCGCCGGCGGGCGGCGCCGACGGCGACTGGGAGGGCGGCAGGCAGGGGCGGGCGACGGTGTGCGTCTCCACCCAGGCCGGCTGCGCCATGGGCTGCACCTTCTGCGCCACCGGGCAGCTCGGCTTCAGCCGCAACCTCAGCGCCGGGGAGGTGGTCGAGCAGGTCGCCAGGGTCGCCGCCGCGCTGCCGGCGCTGCGGCCCGGCCCGGGCGCGCCCGACCACCTGACCAACGTGGTCTTCATGGGCATGGGCGAGCCGTTCGCCAACCCGGCCGCCACCTGGGGGGCCGCCTGGCGGCTGCACCGCGGCTTCGGCCTGTCGGCGCGGGCGATCACCGTCTCCACGGTCGGGCTGGTGCCGGGCATCCGGCGGGCGGCGGCCGAGCCGCTCGGGGTCAACCTGGCCGTCTCCATCCACGCGGCCGACGACGAGCTCCGCGAGCGGCTGGTGCCCGTCAACCGGACCTGGCCGATCGCGGTGCTGCTGGACGCGGTGCGCGGCTACGTGGACGCCACGCGGCGGCGCGTCTCCTTCGAGTACGCGCTGCTGGCCGGCACCAACGACGGGCCCGACCAGGCCGACCGCCTCGGCCGGCTGCTCGCCCCGCTGCGCATGCCCGCCGGCGGCGGGCACGCCGCCCACGTCAACCTGATCCCGTACAACCCGATCCCGGCCAGCGGGTTCGCCCCGCCCTCGCGGGCGGCCGCGCGCCGCTTCCGGGACGCGGTCGCCGCCCACGGGGTGCCGGTCAGCATCCGGGCCAACCGCGGGGTCGGCATCGACGCCGCCTGCGGCCAGCTCCGCACCGCCGCCGGCCGCCCGGGGCGGCGGCCGGAGGGGTCCGGGGAACCCCAAGGGGGTGCCCCGGTGGAACGAGGGGGCGACCCGCGGTGAGCCGGGAGACCGGGGTGGCGGTGCTGGGGTCGACCGGCTCGATCGGCACCCAGGCGCTGGACGTGATCCGGGCGGCGCCGGGCCGCTTCCGGGTGGTGGCGCTGGCGGCGAGGCGGTCGGCGGCCAGGCTGGCCGCGCAGGCCCGCGAGTTCCGGCCGGCCGCGGTCGCGCTGGTCGAGGAGGCCGAGGCCGCCGGGCTGGCGGCCGAGCTGCCGCCCGGCTGCCGCCTCGGCGTCGGCGCGGAGGCGGTCGCCGAGCTGGCCACCGCCGAGGGCGCCGAGGTGGTGCTGAACGGCGTCACCGGGTCGGTCGGGCTGGCCCCGACCCTGCGGGCGCTGCGGGCGGGCAGGCGGCTCGCCCTCGCCAACAAGGAGAGCCTGATCGTCGGCGGCGAGCTGGTCCGCGAGCTGGCCCGGCCGGGCCAGCTGGTCCCGGTCGACTCCGAGCACTCCGCCCTGGCGCAGTGCCTGCGGGCCGGCCGCCCCGAGGAGGTCGCCCGGCTGGTGCTGACCGCCTCCGGCGGCCCGTTCCGCGGCCGCAGCCCGGCGGAGCTGGCCGGGGTCACCCCCGCGGAGGCGCTCGCCCACCCGACCTGGGACATGGGCCCGGTGATCACGGTGAACTCGGCCACCCTGCTGAACAAGGGCCTGGAGGTGATCGAGGCGCACCTGCTGTTCGGCGTGCCGTTCGACCGCATCGACGTGGTCGTGCACCCGCAGAGCGTCGTCCACGCCATGGTCGAGTGGCGCGACGGCGCCACCATCGCCCAGCTGTCCCGGCCGGACATGCGCCTGCCGATCGGGCTGGCGCTGGGCTGGCCGGAGCGGCCGGAGCGGCCGGTCGGGCGGCTGGACTGGGCGCAGGCCGGCAGCCTCGAGTTCCTCCCGGTCGACCGGGCCACCTTCCCCCTGCTCGACCTGGCGGTCGCGGCCGGCCGCGACGGCGGCACCGCCCCGGCCGTGCTCAACGCCGCCAACGAGGAGGCGGTGGCCGCGTTCCTGGCGGGCAGGCTGCCGTTCCCGGCGATCGCCGAGGTGGTCGCCGCCGCGCTCGCCGCCCACCAGCAGCCCGCCCGGCTCGACCTGGAGGCCGTGCTCGGCGCCGAGCGGTGGTCGCGCGGCCGTGCCCGTACACTGGTCAGGGACCTGACCGTTTCCCGGGGGACCGCATGACCAGCCTGCTCGGCATCCTGCTGTTCGTCCTCGCCCTCATGCTGGCGATCTTCCTGCACGAGGGCGGGCATTTCGCCACCGCCAAGCTGTTCGGCATGAAGGTCGAGCGCTTCTTCCTCGGCTTCGGGCCCACCCTGTGGTCGTTCCGGCGCGGCGAGACCGAGTACGGGGTGAAGGCCCTGCCGCTCGGCGGCTTCTGCAAGATCGCCGGCATGAGCCCCTACGAGAACGACGCCAACTTCCTGGAGGACGACCGCGCCAGCCGCGCGGCCGCCGAGCCGGTCCCGCCCGAGCGGCAGTTCCGCAACAAGCCGGCCTGGCAGCGGGCGATCGTGCTGGCGGCCGGCTCCATCACCCACTTCCTGGTCGCCCTGCTGCTGATCTACGTGGTGCTGGTCGCGGTCGGCATCGGCACCGGCCGCGCGACCACCACCATCGAGTCGACCGTCGCCACCACCTCGGCCGGGCGGCCGGCGCCGGCCCGCTCCGCCGGCCTGCGGCCCGGCGACCGCATCGTGGCGGTGGACGAACGGCCGGTGGCGACCTTCGACGAGCTGCGCGCCGCCCTGGCCGACAAGGCTGGCAAGAAGGTCACGATCGGCTACCTCCGCGACGGCGAGCGGCGCTCCACCACCCTGGTCGCCGCCAGCGAGGGCGGCCACGGCTTCCTCGGCTTCCGGCCGATCGAGGAGACCAGGCGGCTGTCGCCGCTGGCGGCCGTGCCGAGCAGCGGCCGGCTGTTCTGGGACACCTCCGCGGCGGTGGTGAAGGGCTTCGGCAGCTTCGTCAGCGGCCTGGCCGAGCGCCTGCAGTCCACGCCCGGCCAGCCGTCGGGCCAGGGCGGCGGGGGCGGCGGCGACGAGGGCGGCCCGATCGGCATCGTCGGCATCACCCGCATCGCCGGGCAGGCGGTCGCCAACAGCCAGTGGGCGATCTTCCTGGCCATCCTGATCCAGCTGAACATCATCGTCGGCGTGTTCAACCTGCTGCCGCTGCCGCCGATGGACGGCGGCTACCTGGCGTTCGTCGGCTGGCAGGTGCTGACCAGGCGCGAGGTCGACCTGCGCAAGGTGGTGCCGGTGGCCGCGCTGATCATCGGCCTGCTGGTCATGCTCACCGTCGGCCTGGCCTGGCTGGACGTCACCAACCCGATCCCGTACCCGTTCTCCCGCTGACAAGGAGCAGGCGCCCGTGGGCTTCCCGTTGGAGCTGACCGACCTGGCGGCAGGCACCGGCCGCCGCCACTCCCGGCGGATCAACGTCGGCAAGGTGCCGGTCGGTGGCGGCGCGCCGATCAGCGTGCAGTCCATGACGATCACCAAGACCGCCGACGTCAACGCCACCCTGCAGCAGATCGCCGAGCTGGCCGCCACCGGCTGCGACATCGTCCGGGTGGCGGTGCCGGACACCGACGACGCCGCC
>DASQWY010000212.1:0-13023 GCA_035640005.1 Actinomycetes bacterium | reverse complement strand
CGTCCGGACAACGGCCGCGCGCACGCCGTCCCGCCGCCGCGCACCGCGCCGCAGACCGTGCAGCGGGCGGGAAGGTAGGCGACCCGGGGAGGGTCAGTCCAGGCGCGGGCCGGAGACGTAGGGGCTGGAGGCCACCAGCGCGCGCCAGGGGCGGTCGGCGCCGCCGCTGACGCCGACCCTGCCGGTCCAGGCGACCTCGCCGTCGGGGACCGGCCAGCCGGCGGCCAGCAGCAGCGGGCCGGCGCCCAGCTCGGCGCCGTTCGCCCAGCCGGCCAGCCCCAGGGCGGAGGCCAGGCGGGCGGGGCCGCGGGCCAGGTCGCGGTGGCGGCTCGCGGGGCGGCGGGCGGCCATCAGCTCCTCGCCCCAGACCGGCTCGCCGGCGCGCAGCAGCACCGCCTGGGCGGTCCCCGGCGGCGCGCAGACCACGTTCACGCACCAGTGCATCCCGTAGGTGAAGTAGACGTAGAGGTGGCCGGGCGGGCCGAACATGACCGCGTTGCGGGCGGTTCGGCCGCGGTAGGCGTGGCTGGCCGGGTCCAGGCCCGAGCCGTCGTAGGCCTCCGCCTCCACGATCCGCACGGCCGCGGTCCCCTCGGCCGCCCGGTGGACCAGCAGCCGGCCGAGCAGGTCGCGGGCCACCTGCAGCACCGGCCGCAGGTAGAAGGAGGCCGGCAGCGGCTCCCACGCCCCCGCCGGCAGCGCCCGGCTCACCCCGGCCGCCCGCCCCGGCCGGCGCGGCCCTTGGCCAGGAAGCGGCGCAGCTGGTCGGGGGGCAGGGCGTTGACGACCCGGTCGGCGGCGGTCCAGCCGCGCCGGGCGGTGGCCACCGCGAAGCGCATGTTCGGCAGGTGGCCGGGACCGTGGCTGTCGGAGCCGAACGACAGCCACACCCCGTGGCGGTGGGCCAGGCGGACCTGCTCGTCGCCCAGGTCCAGCCGGTGCGGGGAGCCGTTCACCTCCAGAGCGGTGCCGGTGCGCGCCGCCGCGGCGTACAGCGCCTCCAGGTCCACGTCGGAGGCCGCGCGGCTGCCGATGCGGCGGCCGGTCGGGTGGCCGATCACGTTCACCGCCGGGTGCTCGCAGGCGGCCACCAGGCGCGCGGTCAGCTCCTCTCGCGGCTGGTCGAGGCGGTCGTGGACGCTGGCGACCAGCACGTCGAAGCCGTCCAGGAACCCGTCGTCGTAGTCCAGCGAGCCGTCCACGCCGATGTTCAGCTCGGCGCCGTGGAGCAGCTCGATGCCGCCGACCCGCCGCCGCACGGCGCGCAGGTGCTCGCGCTGGGCCAGCAGCGCCTCGCGGCTGGCGCCGCCGAGCGACAGCCGCTCCGCGTGGTCGGTGACCGCCAGGAAGCGGTAGCCGAGCGCCTTGGCCGCCGCGGCCATGACCGCGGCGGAGGCGGTCCCGTCCGGCGACAGGTGGGTGTGGCAGTGCAGGTCGCCGCCGACGTCGGCCAGGCCGACCAGCGGCGGCACGGCGCCCCGGCGGGCCGCCTCCACCTCGCCGCGGTCCTCGCGCAGCTCCGGCGGCACCCACTCCAGGCCCAGCCGGCGGTACACCACCGACTCCTCCTCGGCGACCACCAGCTCGCCGTCCCGCTCGAACAGCCCGTACTCCGACAGCTTCAGGCCGGCCTTGACGGCCAGCTCGCGGACCTTGACGTTGTGCTCCTTGGAGCCGGTGAAGTACTGCAGGGCGGCGCCCCACACCTCGGGGCGGACCACCCGCAGGTCGACCTGGAAGCCGTGGCGGGTGCGGACCGACACCTTGGTGTCGCCGAGGGCGGCGACCTCGGCGACGCCGGGCAGCCCGGCGAACGCGCGGGTGATCCGGGCCGGCTCCGCCCCGGCGGCCAGCAGGTCCAGGTCGTGGACGGTCGCCCGCATCCGCCGCAGCGAACCGGCCACCTCGACCCGGTCGACCCCGGCGACGGCCCGCAGCTGGTCGCGGAGGGCCTCGGCCAGCGGCAGCGCGTCGGCGATGGGGATGCCGGGCGGCATCGCCGCCAGCCGCTCCAGCGCGCGGCGCAGGTTGGCCTCGGTCCTGGAGCCCATGCCGGGCAGCCCGGCGACCCGCCCGGCGGCGACCGCGTCGGCCAGCTCCTCCGG
This sequence comes from Actinomycetes bacterium, assembly GCA_035640005.1. Classification (GTDB taxonomy): domain Bacteria; phylum Actinomycetota; class CALGFH01; order CALGFH01; family CALGFH01; genus DASQWY01. The sequence continues at coordinate 10,918 of DASQWY010000212.1, read as the reverse complement.
CGAGGACACCCCCAGCCGCTCGTGGACCAGGCGGGCCTTGGCGGGTCCCAGGCCGGGCACGGCCAGCAGCGCGCGCACGCCGGCGGGGATCTCGGCCCGCAGCGCGTCCAGCTTGGCGATCCGGCCGCTGTCCAGGTACTCGCGGACCTTGGCGGCGACCGCCTTGCCGACCCCGGGGATGGCGGCCAGCTCCCGCTCGGACAGCCCGGCCAGGTCGCCGCCGTGCCCGGACAGGGCGCGCGCCGCCCGCTGGTAGGCGCGGACCCGGAAGTCGTCGCCGCCGCGCAGGGTGTACAGCTCGGCCAGCTCGGCGAACTGCCGGGAAATGATCTCGTTGGCCCAGGGCATCAGGCGGGCTGGTCCGGCGGGGTCCCTCCGGCGGGGCCCGGTTCATTCGGGGGGGAGCCAGCTCCCCCCCGAACCCCCCCAACGACCCGGCCCGCATCGGGGGTCGGCGTGGCGCCCCGATCGTGGGCTGCCCGGTCCTCCGGCGGTGGGACGGGCAGCTCGGTGCGGCGCACGGAGGCCTGGCGGGCGGGGCGACCCCACCAGCCGGCGGCCAGGGCGGCGCCGACGGTCGCCCAGGCGACCAGCACCGCCGCCACCACCAGGACCGGGCCGAGGCCGAACTCGCGCACCCGGTCCAGGCGCAGCACCAGCAGCGGGCCGACCGGGACGCCGACGCCGACCGCCACCACCGCGCCGCGGCCGCCGCCGGGCACGACCAGGGCGGCCAGCAGCGCGCCGGCGCAGGGGGCGCCGAGCAGCAGCGCGATCCGCAGGGCCAGCTCGACCGGCTGCAGGGCGAGGTCGGCCTGGCGGCCGGCGACCGCCGCGGCCAGCGCGGTGGTCAGGGTCGAGGCGGCCGCGCCGGCCAGCAGCCCCGCCAGCAGCCAGCGTGGCCCCTGCCGGCGTACCGCCCCAACCGGCCCCACGGCGCCCTAGTCCGGGTCGGGCGAGCCGGTGAGCAGCCAGGCGAGCAGCGCCTTCTGGGTGTGGAGGCGGTTCTCGGCCTGGTCGAACACTGCCGAGCTGGGCCCGTCCATGACCTCGGCGGTGATCTCCTCGCCCCGGTGGGCGGGCAGGCAGTGCAGCACCACCACGTCGGGCGCGGCGGCCGTGACCGTGTCGGTGGACAGCTGGAACGGCTTGAAGATCAGCGCGCGCTCGCCGTGCTCCAGCTCCTTGCCCATCGACGCCCACACGTCGGTGTAGAGCACGTCGGCGTCCTTGGCGGCGGCGGCGGGGTCGTGGGTCAGCTCGACGCTGCCGCCGGTCCGGGCGGCGATCTCGGTGGCGCGCCGGACCACCTGCGGGATCGGCTCGTAGCCGAGCGGGGTGGCCATGGCCACGTGCATGCCGAGCTTGGTGCCGGCGAACAGCAGGCTGTGGGCGACGTTGTTGCCGTCGCCGAGGTAGGCCAGGCGGATGCCGGCCAGCCGCCCCTTGCGCTCGCGGATCGTCTGCAGGTCGGCCAGGGCCTGGCAGGGGTGGCTGTAGTCGGACAGGGCGTTGACCACCGGGATGGTGCCGGCCCTGGCGAGCCGCTCCAGGCTCTCCTGGGCGAAGGTGCGCAGCACGATCGCGTGGACGTAGCGGGACAGGACGGCGGCGGTGTCCTCAAGCGTCTCGCCGCGGCCGAGCTGCAGCTCGCCGCCGGTGAGCACCACCGGGTGCCCGCCCAGCTCGTGGATGGCCACCTCGAAGGAGATGCGGGTCCGGGTCGACGGCTTCTCGAAGATCATCGCCACCGACCGGCCCGCCAGGGTGGTCCGCATCCGCCGGTCGGCCTTGTGCCGGTCGGCCCCGTCCAGCAGGGCGGTCAGCTCCTCGGTGGAGACGTCGTCGACGGACAGGAAGTCGCGCTTGCTCATCAGGGCTCCCGTTGTCGGCTGCCGGCCAGCGACTTGACCCGCTCGGCCAGGGTGACGATGTCGAATGGCTTCTCGAGGACGGCGTCGGGGCCGAGCTCGCTGCGGAGCGGCGCGACCACCTCGGCCGCGCCGGTGACCACCAGCACCGCGAACGGCAGCGAGCCATCCGGGCGGCGCAGCCGGCGGATCACGTCGGGCCCGCCGAGGCCGGGCATCATCACGTCCAGCAGGACCACGTCGGGCTCGACGCTGCGCGCCAGGCGCAGGCCCTCCTCGCCGTCGGCGGCGAGCACCACGTCGAGCGCCTCGTCCTCGAGGATGGTCTGGAGCAGGCCGCGCACGCTGGGATCGTCCTCGACCACGAGCACGCGACTGGACGGCATGGGCTTGCCCCTCTCCGCCGGATCCCCTGTGGACACGGCCATGTTCGAGTCTGTCATGCCCCCGCGACCGGCATCCACTGCCTTCCGTCGGCAGCGGCGGGCGTCGACTTCAATCCTTGGCGTGCCTGGCGATCGCCTCCAGCGGCAGGTCGGTGGTGGTCACGGTGGCGGCCGCGCCGCCGGCGCCGAGGTCGACCGCCAGGTCCACCTGCGCCTTGGCGGCGACCGCCGCGGCCGCCCGCTCGTCGTGCGGGGCGAGCTGGCCGCCGGCGACCACCGTGACCGGGCCGAACCGGACACCGACGCGGGCCGGGTCGAGCGCCACCCTGGCGGTGCCGAGCGCGTCCAGCACCGCCGCCCAGGCGGGCCGCCCCGCCGCCAGCGCCGCCCGCAGCGCCACCGAGCCGGCCACCGCGCGGGCGGCGGCCAGGGCGTCGGTGTGCCCGGCGGCGCCGTGGACGGTGACCACCACCAGCTTGCGCGCGCCCGGCACCCGCATCGCCAGCCCCTCGGCCAGCGACTCGCAGAGCTGGGCGAGGGCGGCCTCGAAGGCGGCCGATCCTTCCGAGCCGGGCCGTAGCCCCGGGGCCGCCGCGGTGGCGTTGGCCAGCAGCACGGCCGCGTCGGCCATGCCGGGGCCCTGGTCGACCAGCACCCGCTCGAAGGAGCGGCTGAGCGCGCGGCCGAGCAGCTCGTCCAGCACCGGCGGCGCCACGGTGGCGTCGGTGGTGAGCACGACCAGGGTGGTCGCGAACGCCGGCGCGAACGGCGCCGACGCCTTCGCCACCCCGCCGATGCGGACCTCCCCCTCCGACCAGGCCACCGCCACCGCGTGCTCGCGGGCGACCCCGCCGCCGGCGGCCAGCGCCATCGCCACCTCGGCCGAGCCGCGCCGGCCGAGGGTGGCCGCCGCCTTCTCGGCGCCCTCGGCGGCGTCGTCGACCGGCAGGCGGGTGCCGACCCTGCCGGTGCCGAGCACCAGCACCTCGCCGGGCCGGCAGCCCAGCGCCGCCGCGCAGCGCGCCGCCAGGGCGTCCGCGTCGGCCTCGCCGGCCGGGCCGGTGGCCGCGTTGGCGCAACCGGCGTGGACCAGCACCGCGCGGGCCTGCCCCGCCCGCAGCAGCGCCCGCGCGCGCCGGACCGGCGCCGACGGCAGCGGGTGGGCGGTGAGCCGCCCGGCGGCGGTGGAGGTCTGCTGGCTGACCACCAGGCCGACGTCCGGGGCCGGCGCCGGCAGCAGCCCGGCATGCGCCGCGGCGGCGCGAAAGCCGCGAGGCGCGCAGAGCCCGCCCTCGACCCCGGCAATCGTGAAATCGACCACGCTGCTCCTCTGGTCGGTCGAACTCAGCCAAGCCTACAGAGGAGTTCCCCAAAAGGGCCGGCGGGTCAGTCCGCGGTGCGCAGCGTCGCCCCCAGGCGCTCCGCCGCCGCCGCGGCCATCCGGTCGCGCGCCCGCGACCCGTCCGCGCCGGTCAGGCTCCTGTCCGGGGCCTGCAGGGCGACCCGGTAGGCCAGGTTGCGATGGCCGGGCGGCAGCGGGTCGCCCTGGTAGGCGTCGAACAGGGTGAGGCGGGCGAGCAGGTCGCCGGCGGCCTCCCGCAGGACGGCGACCAGGTCGCTGGCGGCGACCCCGGGCGGGACCAGGAAGGCGACGTCGAAGGAAAGCTCCGGGTAGGGGGAGGGGGTCCGCGCCGGGCGCATCGGCGGGACCGCGTCCAGCAGCGGCGCCAGGTGCAGCTCGGCGGCGAAGCTGGCCGGCGGCAGCTCCAGCGCGGCGGCGACCCGGGGGTGGAGCTGGCCGAGCAGCCCGACCGGGGCGTCGCCCAGGAACACCCCGGCGCAGCGGCCAGGGTGGAACGGCAGCGGCCCCTCGGCCCGGTAGCCGACGCCCTCGACCCCGAGGCCGGCGACCAGCCCCTCGACCACGCCCTTGCAGTCGGCCAGGTCGTAGGGGCCGACCGGGTCGTCGTAGCGGCCCTGCGGCCGCAGGCCGGCCAGCAGCACGCCGAGCACCAGCGGCTCGTCGGGCAGGCCCCGGTCCCGCTCGGAGCGCCGCCAGTCGTCCTCCGGGTCGACCAGGAACACCGCGCCGAGCTCGTAGATGGCCACCCCGGGCAGGCCCCTGGCCAGGTTCCGCCTGGCCGCGTCGGCCAGGCCGGGCAGCAGGGTGGTGCGCAGCTCCGGGGTCTCCTCCGACAGCGGGTTGGCCAGCCGCAGGGTGCGCCGGCGCGGGTCGGCGGGGTCCAGGCCGAGCCGGTCGAGGGCCGCCTGGGCCAGGAACGGGTAGGTCTGCACCTCGGTGACGCCCATGCCGGCGAGCGCCTGGCGGGCCTGGCGGCGCAGGCGCTGCTCGGGCTCCAGGCGGCCGCCGGTCGCCTTCGGCAGGGTGGTGGGCAGGTGCTGGTAGCCCCAGCGGCGGGCCACCTCCTCCTCCAGGTCGGCCCACAGCTCGACGTCGAAGCGCCAGCTCGGCGGGACCGCCTCGACGGTCCACCCGTCGGCGACGGTGACCCGGCAGCCGACGCTGCGTAGGTGCTCGGCGGCGAAGCCGGGGTCGGCGGGGGCGCCGAGCCGGTGGGCCGAGCGGGCCCAGTCCAGCCGGATCAGCGGCCGTTCGGGGACACCGGGGCCGGCGCGCAGGCGCCCGGCGGCGACCCGCCCGCCGGCCAGGCCGGCCATCAGCCTGGCCGCCTGGTCGCAGACGGGGGCGGCCCCGTCCGGGTCGACCCCGCGCGCCCAGCGCTGGCCGCCCTCGGTGGACATGCCGAGCCGGCGCATGGTGCGGCGGACGGTGGCCGGCGGGAAGTGGGCCGACTCGATCAGCACCCTGGTGGTGGCCGGCGTCACCTCGGACTCCTCCCCGCCCATGATCCCGGCCAGAGCGAGCGCCCGCTCCCCCGAGGTGATCAGCGTGTCCTCGGGGCCGAGGTGCCGCAGCTGCCCGTCCAGGGTGCGCAGGGTCTCGCCGCCGCGCGCGCGGCGGACCAGGATGCGCTGGCCGGGGACCCTGTCGAGGTCGAAGGCGTGCAGCGGCTGGCCCTGGTCCAGCAGCAGGTAGTTGGTGACGTCCACGACCGCGCCGAGCGGCCGCTGGCCGTACAGGTACAGCCGGCGGGCCATCCACAGCGGCGCCGGCCGGGCCGCGTCCAGGCCCTCCACCACCCGGGCGGTGTACAGCGGGCAGCCGACCTCGTCCTGGACCGCCACCGACGCGAGCTCGGCGGCACGGGTACCCATCTCCGGCACCGACAGGTCCAGCGGCTTCAGCTCGGCGCCCAGGACCAGCGCGACCTCGCGGGCGACGCCGCGCATCGACAGCACGTCGCCGCGGTTGGGGGCGGTCTTCAGCTCCAGCACCGCGTCGCGCAGGCCGACCTCGGCCTCGCCCAGGTCGACGCCGACTGGGGTGTCGGGGGGCAGCGCCAGGATGCCCGAGTGGTCGTCGAAGATGCCGAGCTCCCTGGCGGAGGTGAGCATGCCGTCGGACCAGACGCCGCGGACCTGCCGGCGGCCGACGTCGACGCCGCCGGGCAGCTTGGCCCCTGGCGCCGCCCAGGGGACCACGTCGCCGGGGGCGTAGTTGTGGGCGCCGCAGACGACCGAGCGCTGCTCGCCTCCGGCGTCGACGCGGACCACGGCCAGCCGGTCGGCGTCGGGGTGGGCGGCGACCTCCAGGACGCGGGCGGTGAGCACCCCGGCGATGTCCTCGCCGACCCGGTGGACGGTCTCGACCTCCACGCCGGCGAAGGTGAGCCGCTCGGCCAGCGCCGCGGCCGACACCCCGCCGAGGTCGACGTGGTCGGCCAGCCAGGAGAGGGGGACACGCATCTGCATCGAAGCTCCCTCCTAGACGCTGGCGAGCCAGCGGACGTCGCTGTCGGTCAGGGTGCGGATGTCGGCCAGGCCCGAGCGGAGCATGAACGGCCGCTCGATGCCGGTGCCGGCGGCGAAGCCGGAGACCCGGTCGGGGTCGTAGCCGCCCGCCCGCAGCACGTTGGGGTGGACCATGCCGGCGCCGAGCAGCTCGATCCAGCCCTCGCCACGGCAGGTGCGGCAGTCGCCGCCGCGGCCGCCGCAGACGAAGCAGGAGACGTCGATCTCCGCGCTCGGCTCGGTGAACGGGAAGTAGCTGGGCCGCAGGCGGATCTCGCGGTCCTCGCCGAAGTAGGCGCGCACGAAGGCGAGCAGGGTGCCCTTCATGTCGCCCATGGTCAGGCCCTCGTCGACCGCCAGGATCTCGATCTGGTTGAACACCGGCACGTGGGTGGTGTCGGGGGTGTCGGCCCGGTAGCAGCGGCCGGGGATCACCACGTATACCGGCGGCGGCCCGGCCAGCATGGTCCGCACCTGGACCGGCGAGGTGTGGGTGCGCAGCAGCAGCCGCTCCGACGGCCGCCCGTCCGGGTCGCGCAGGTACAGCGTGTCCCACATCGACCGCGCCGGGTGCTCCGGGGCCATGTTGAGGGCCTCGAAGTTGTACCAGTCGGTCTCCACCTCCGGGCCCTCCGCCACCCGGTAGCCGAGGCCGACGAACACGTCGACCAGCTCGTCGATGGTGCGGGTGACCGGGTGGATCGCGCCGCGGGGCGGGACGCGGCCGGGGAGGGTCACGTCGACCCGCTCGGCCTCCAGCAGGGCGGCGTCGCGGGCGGCCTCCAGCTCGGCGCGGGCCTGGTTGACCCGCTGGCCGAGGGCGCGGCGCGCGTCGGGGCCCAGGCCGCCGAGCGAGCGCTGCACCTCGCCGAGCGGGGAGCGCCTCGACAGGTGGGCCTGCTCGGCGTCGCGCAGCGCGTCCAGGTCGGCGGCGGCCGCCAGCGCCTTGCCACCGGCCGCCACGATCGCGTCCAGGTCCGGTTCGGGGTGGTTGGGCATGGTCAGGAGCTCCTTGGCACGAGGAATGCAAGCCTACCGTCCGCTGCGCGGTCGCCCCACGGGCCCCGGTGCCGTGCCGGCCGCTACTCGAGCCCGGCCAGCTCCAGGCCCACGCGGGGCAGGCGAAATCGGACCTCGGTGCCGCGGCCCGGCTCGGAGTCGGCCCAGATGCGGCCGCCGTGGGCCTCCACCAGCCCCTTGGCGATGTACAGGCCGAGGCCGGTGCCGCTGGGCGGGCCGCTGCTGGGCCGCTGGTAGAACTTGGTGAAGATCAGCGGCAGCTGGCCGGCGGGGATGCCGATGCCCTGGTCGCGCACGGCGACCTCGACCGCGTCGCCGGTCGCCTCGCCGGCGACGGTCACCTTGCCACCGTCCGAGAACTTCACCGCGTTCTCCACCAGGTTGGTGAGCACCTGCTCGACCTTGTCGGGGTCAGCATAGATGGCCGGGAAGCCGTCGGGGAACCCGATTGCGAAGGCGTGCCGCTCGTGGCGGATCTCGAAGCGGTCGAGGATGCCGCGGGCCATCGCCGGCAGGTCGAACTCCTGGCGGTGCAGCTCGACCCGGCCGGCCTCGATGCGGGAGACGTCCAGCAGCTCGCGGATCAGCCGGGTGACCCGGTCCGCGTCCATGTTGATGGTGGCCAGCATGTGGCGCTTCTGCTCGTCGCTGAAGCGGTCCCAGCGGTGCAGCAGCGTGGAGGTGAACCCCTTCACGCTGGTCAGCGGCGAGCGCAGCTCGTGGGAGAGGGTGGAGATCAGCTCGCCGCGCTGGACCTCGGTGCGGCGCCGGGCGGTGACGTCGCGCAGCACGCACACCGCCTGGACCAGGCGGCCGCCGGCGTCGCGAAGGAAGCTGGCGGTGAGCTCGACCGGGATGGTCCTGGCGCCGGCCTCCAGCGACAGCTCGCGGACGGGGACGCGGCGGACGCCCGGCAGCCCGCGCAGCCGCTCCGAGCAGGCCCACCAGGCGTTGCCGGCGGCGTCGCGCAGGGGCAGGGCGTCGTCGAGGGGCCGCCCGGCGAGCGCGTCGCGACCGCCGCCGGCCAGCCGCTCGGCGGCCCGGTTGGCGTGCACCACCCGGCCGTCGGCGGCGACCACCACCACCGCGTCGGGCAGCGCCTCCAGGTACCCCTCGCTATCGGCCAACCACGACCTCCTCCCGTCGTACCTTGCCCTCCCGACCCTCCCGATCCTCCAGCCGCTGCCGGCGGGCGGTCTCGTACAGCAGCACGGCGGCGGCCGCGGCCAGGTTGAGGCTCTCGGCCCGGCCGGGCAGGGGCAGGCGCACCGTGCGGTCCAGGCCGGCGCGGACCTCGGCGGGCAGGCCGTGGGCCTCGTTGCCGAGCACCAGCGCGGTCGGCCGCTCCAGCGGGGCGGCCTCGACGGTGGCGGCGGCGTGCGGGTCCGCCCCGACCAGCAGCAGGCCGCGCTCGCGCAGCGCCGAGCGCAGCGCCGGCCAGGCCACCCCGGCCAGCACCGGCAGGTGGAACAGGCTGCCGGCGGCGGCGCGGACCGCCTTGGGCTGCTCCGGGTCGGCCGAGCGGGCGGTGGTGGCGACCGCGTCGGCGCCGAAGGCGTCGGCCGCGCGGATCACCGTGCCGAGGTTGCCCGGGTCGCGGACCTCGGCGAGCACGCAGACCAGCCGGGGCGCGGCCGGCAAGCCGTCGAGCGTGCGGGCGACGCTCGGCACGGCCGCGAGCAGGCCCTGCGGCGCGGCGGTGTCGGCCAGGCCGGCCAGCAGCCCCGGGGCCACCAGGACGACCCGGGCGCCGCGCTGCCTGGCCTGGTTGAGCAGGCCGGCGTGGCGGCCGGCGGCCGCCTCGGTGGCCAGCAGCAGCGCGGGCGCGTGGCCGGCGGCCAGCGCCGCCCGGATCCCCTCCGGCCCTTCCAGCAGGAAGCGGCCGGCCTTGGCCCGGCCGCGGGCGGCGGCCAGCCGGCGCACCTCCCGCACCGTCGGGTTGCTGGCACTGCTGATCACGTCCACGCCTGGTCCGCTCCTCCCCCTCGGGCGGTGGACCTAGCCGCCCTGCTTGGCCTCCAGGCCCTGGCGGGCGCTGGCGACCAGCGTCGCGAAGGTGCGCGGATCGGTGACGGCCAGGTCGGCGAGGATCTTGCGGTCGACCTCGATGCCGGCCAGGCGGAGGCCGGCGATGAACCGGTTGTAGGTCATGCCCTCGGCGCGGGCGGCGGCGTTGATCCGCGCGATCCACAGGGCCCTGAAGTCGCCCTTGCGCGCCCGCCGGTCCCGGTAGGCGTAGCGCAGCGAGTGCATGACCTGCTCGTTGGCGGTGCGGAAGTGGCGGCTGCGGCTGCCGCGGTAGCCCTTGGCCAGCTCCATGGTGGTCCGCTTGGCCTTGGCGCCTCCGACCGCGCGCTTGACTCGTGCCATCGTCGTGCTCTTTCCGTTCGGTTGGGTGGTCGCGCCCGGCGGTTCAGAGTCCCAGCATGCGGCGGACGCTGCGGCGGTCGCCGTCGGCGACCGGGGCTTCGCGGCCGAGGCGGCGCTTGTGACCGGGCGACTTCTTCTCGAGCATGTGGTTCAGCCTGGTCCGCCTGCGGACCAGCTTGCCGTTCTTGGTGACCCCGAAGCGGCTGGCGGCCCCCCGGTGGGTCTTCATCTTCGGCACGGTGGCTCCTGGGTTATGGGGTTGGGGTGCTGGTGCGGACGGGCGCCGGACGCCCGGCCGGCGCGGTGGGGGCCGGGCGGGTGCCGGCGGGCGGCCGCGGCGCCGGGGGGGCCTGGCTGCGGGCGGCGGCCGGCGGGGCGCCCTTGCCGCCCTGGCCCTTGCGCGGCGAGAACACCGCGATCATGTTGCGGCCGTCCTGGCGGGCCGGGCTGTCGACCTGGGCGATGTCGACGATGTCGGTCGCCAGCCGCTCGAGCAGGCGCCGCCCCAGCTCGGTGTGGGCCATCTCGCGGCCACGGAACATGATCGTGACCTTGACCTTGTGGCCCTGCTTGAGGAAGCGCTCGACATGGCCCTTTTTCGTCTCGTAGTCGTGCGAGTCGATCTTCGGGCGCATCTTCATCTCTTTCAGCGCCACGATGTTCTGCTTGCGCCTGGCCTCCCTGGCCTTGATGGCCTGCTCGTACTTGAACTTCGAGTAGTCCATCAGCTTGCAGACCGGTGGGCGGGCCATCGGGGCGACCTCGACCAGGTCGAGGTCCTGCTGCGCGGCCAGCCGCATCGCCTCCGGGGTGGCCATCACCCCGAGCTGCTCGCCGTCCGCTCCGACCAGCCGGACCTGGGGAGTCCGGATACGGTCGTTGATCCTGGGTTCAACGCTGATGCAACATCCCTCCTCGGGCCGTCCGGCCCAGAGACGAAAACTGGCGGCCCAAGGGCCGCCCACCGCAGCTCGGTGGCTGCTGCGCAACCCCCGAGGTCTGCGGACCTGGAGGTGAGAAGCCCCTGCTCCTACTTTGCTCGGTATGCAATTCGCGGGTCCAGAACCCACCGGACCCGCTCGAATCAACGCTACTGTAGCAGTCGTTTCTTCCCGGTGTCGACGCGTCCACAGGAGATCCGAATCATGCCAGAGCCACCCCGGGAACCGGAGCAGCCGGAGGAGACCGACCCGTTCGAGGAGATGCGCGAGCGGCTGGCCTCGCTGTCGGCCGGCGAGCTGGTCGCCGAGGCCGCCCTGTCGCTGGTCGCCCTGGCCTACGTACGGCTCGGCGTCCCGCCCGAGCAGAACCAGCGGTACCGGGACCTGGACGCGGCCAGGCTGCTGATCGACGCGCTCGGCGGGATGCTCGACGGCGTGCAGGGCCGCATCGGCGGGG
>DASQWY010000211.1:0-11857 GCA_035640005.1 Actinomycetes bacterium | reverse complement strand
GCGCCCGCTGGCGCGGCCCCGACGGGCAGGAGGCGACCGGGGTGTTCGCCAACGCCGCCGAGCTCGGCTACCCCGCCGAGCTGTCCAGCCGCGCGCCCGGCGCCGGCCGGGCCGCCCGCCTGCGGCTGCTGCGCGCCGCCGTCGGCGCCCTGGCCAGCAGCCGCTCCACCCCCTGCCGGCTGTCGCTGGACCACGCCAGCGTCGAGTTCCGGCTGGCCGGGCTGGTGGTCGCCAACGGCCAGTTCTCGATGGCGCGCATGAAGGTCGCCCCCAGGGCGCTGCCCGACGACGGCCGCATGAACGTGCTGGCGTTCGAGGGCCGGCCGCTCACCATCTACGCCCGCTCCAGGGAGCTGTACTACGGCACCCACATCCCGCACCCGACCGTCCGCGAGTACCAGTCCGCCACCGTCGGGTGCGACACCGCCGAGCCGCTCACCCTGGCGCTGGATGGCTGCCGCGTGCCCGGCGGGCCGCCGCTGTCGGTCGAGGTGCTGCCCCGCGCCCTGCGCGTCAAGGTCTGAGGTCTCCAAACCGGCCGATCCCAGCGGCACGGCGTCCGGTACGATGCCTGCATGACAGGGACGTCGCAGGCCGAACGCCTGGCCCGGGCGCGCAAGGAGCTGGCCGCGCGCGGCCTCGACGGGCTGCTGGTCGGCCCGTCGGCCGACCTGGAGTACCTGACGGGCTACCGGGCGCCGGCGCTGGAGCGGCTGACCATGCTGGTGCTGCCGGCCGGCGGCGAGGCCCGGCTGGTGGTGCCGGCCCTGGAGGAGCCGTTGGCCCGCGACCACCTCGGCGACCTGCCGGTCGAGGTGGCCGCCTGGCAGGAGACCGACGACCCGGTCGCGCTGGTCGGCGCCGCGCTGCGGCCGGCCGGCGCGGACCAGGGGCGGCTGGCCGTCGCCGACCGCCTGTGGAGCACCTTCCTGCTGCGCCTGCAGGCGGCCCTGCCCGACGCCGACTTCACGGTCGCCTCCACCGTCACCCGCCCCCTGCGCATGCGCAAGGACGAAGGCGAGGTGGCGGCGCTGGCCCGGGTCGCGGCCGCCGTCGACCGGGTGGTCGAGCAGCTGGACCGGCTGCGCTGGGCCGGCCGCAGCGAGCGGGCGGTGGCGGCCGAGATCCGCGAGGCCATCCGCGCCGGCCACGACGAGGACCTGTTCGTGATCGTCGCCTCCGGCCCGAACGCCGCCAGCCCCCACCACCAGCCGACCGACCGGCTGCTCCAGCCGCGCGACGCGGTGGTGGTCGACATCGGCGGCCGGCTGGACGGCTACTGCTCGGACACCACCCGCACGCTGGTGGTGGAGGAGCCGCCCGGCGGCTTCGAGCAGCTGTACGCCGTGCTGCACGCCGCCCAGCTGGCCGGCTGCAGGGCGGTGCGCCCGGGGGTGGCCGCCGAGGCGGTCGACGCCGCCTGCCGGGAGCCGATCGCCGCGGCCGGCTACGGCGAGCGGTTCGTGCACCGCACCGGGCACGGGATCGGCCTGGAGGAGCACGAGGACCCCTACATCGTGGCCGGCAACGCCGAGCCGCTGGAGACGGGCATGGCGTTCTCGGTCGAGCCCGGCATCTACCTGCCAGGCCGCTACGGCGCCCGCATCGAGGACATCGTGGTCTGCGCCGACGGCGGCGCCAGGCGCCTGAACACGACCGCCCGCGAGCTGCGGGTGGTTGCCTGAGGACCATGTCCGGCCGCCGGCAGGCCTGGTGCCCACGCTGCGACGAGCTGCGGCCGGCCCGGCCCGGGGCGGCCTGCCCGGTCTGCGGCCGTGCCCTGCTGCCGCTGCCGGCGACACGCACCGCCGAGCCGCGCGGCGCCGGCCCGGCCGCCGGCGCCGCCGCCCGGCTGGCCGGGCTGCTGCCCGCCCTGCGGGCGGCCTCCACCGGCCTGGTGGTACTGGCGGTGGTGGCGGGCGCGTTCGCGGCCGGCCGGGTGACCCGCGCCACCCCGACCACCCCGCCGGCCGCGCCGGCCAGCACCGCGCCGGCGTTCGCCGACCAGGGGCCGCTGGCCGGCCGGCGCGTGTTCGGCTGGCACGCCAAGCGCTCGGGGGTCGGCGTCACCCTGGTGCAGATCGAGGTCGGCAGCACCTTCACCCGGGTGGAGCTGAACGTGGACGGCCTGGCCCCCGGCGAGTCGGTCAGCGAAGTGCACGGCCTGCGCATCCTGGACGCGCGCGGGCGCGACCTGGCGCCGGCCGCGCGGCTCGCCGACGTCGTGCTCAGCCCCGACCGCGGCTTCCAGCGCGGCGCCGCCGCCGACTTCGAGCTGCGGCTGGCCGCGCCGATCGACTGGGGGCAGGTGGCGACGGTGCGCCTCGCCAGCCTCACCGTCAGCCACCCGGTGACCGCCAAGCTGCGCGGCGCCGTGGTCGACGCGGGCCTGCGGCGCAGCAGCGACGACCGGCCGGAGGACCTGGACGGCCAGCTGCCGGCCTGCAACAGCTGCCGGGTCGAGATCACCTGCAGCGACTGCCGGACCGTCAAGGCGGCCGGCAGCGGCTACGGTCGGCCCGCCGTGGCGCTGCTGCTGGCGCCGCGCGGGCCGCTCGGCCAGTCGGCGATCAACCCGGGCGGGCAGGTGACCGTCACCGCCGGCCCGGCCGGCAACGAGCTCACCTCCTGGCGTGACACCGCCCCCGACGGCACCACCGCGATCGGCTTCGACGCCCGCGAGCTGGCCCGCGACACCATCCCCGGCAACTCGCGGATGCGGTTCACGGTCGACCTGGTCGCCGACGCCGAGCACGGCCTGCGCGGACCCTGGACGATCGCCCAGCCGGGGGCGCCATGAGCGCCAACGCCGCCGGCTCCGCCTGGTGCCCGCGCTGCGACGCCCTGCGCGAGCGCGCCGACGCCTGCCCGGCGTGCGGCACCCCGCTGACGACCCTGGAGGCGCCCGCGCCGCCCCCGCCCCCCGACCCCGACGAGGCGCCGCCCGCGCCGACCGAGCCGGTCGGCCCGCAGCGGCCGTCCAGGCTGCGGCTGGCCGCGCTGGCCGTGATCGTCGCCCTGGCCGCCACGGCGTTCCTGGTCGGCCGCAGCGGCGCCCGCGCGGCGCCCGTCCAGGCCGCCCCGCCACCGTCGGCCGCGCCGACCACCACCGCCCCCGAGCCGGCCGGCGCCGACCTGCGCCAGCTCGGCTGGCAGGCCCACGCCGACGCGGTCACCCTGACGGTCACCTCCGCCCGCCGGCTGCGCACCCCCGACGGGGACGTCAGGGGGCTGCTGACCATCCAGGTCAAGGGGCTCCCGGCCGGCCAGCGGCTGTTCGGGCTGGGCGGCCTGGAGCTGGTGGACGTCGGCGGCGGCGCCTTCTCCAGCCCGCCCGACCAGTTCATCGACGGCCGGCCCGGCACGGCCGCCGAGCCCACCGGCGACCCGGACACCTACACCGTCGACGTCGGGCCCGCGCCCGGGCTGGCGGCCCTGGCCCGGATCCAGGTGAGCGAGCTGGTTGTCGGCAGCCCCGCCACCCGGCGCATCGGCCTGGGGGCGGCGGTGCCGCCCGGCGCCCAGCCGCTGCGGCCGCTGGAGCGCCTGCCCAGCGGCTCCGCGGTGGTCACCGGCAACCCCGCGACCGGCCTACGGGTCCGGGTGAGCGCCGCGTTCGTCGGCGACGGGCGGGCCGTGATCGTCCTGGACCTCGGCGGCGGCGTCGAACCCAACGGCGACGCGGTGCCGCTCACCGCCCGCCTGGAGGGCAGCGGCCGGGTGCTGTGCGCCCGCACCGTCCTGGCCGGCCAGGGCGGCGACGTGAACGTCCCCGGCGGGCTGGTGCTGGCCTGCCCGGCCGGCGCCGGCCAGCCGCTGGCGGTCACCCTCGGCGCCGGCGTGCAGTCGCGCGCGTTCCCGGTCGTGCTGCGGCCGCGCTGACCCGCACCCGAAGGAAGGTGGCGAGCGGCATGGACGTCCGTTTCGTGTCCGACGCAGGCGTCGAGCAGCACCCGGTGGAGGCGGTCGCGGCGCTGCTGGCCCGCGACGACGGGCTGCTGTGGGTGGACATCCCCGTCTGCGACCAGCAGGCCGCGCGGCTGCTGTCGGAGGTGTTCGGCCACCACCCGCTGGCCGTCCGGGCCTGCGTGGAGCGCAACGCCGTGCCCAAGGTGCGGGCCTACCGCGACCACGTGTTCGTGGTGCTGCACGGCCCCGAGCTCGGCAGCGGCGGCCACGTCCACTACGTCGAGCTCGACCAGTTCATCGGCCCTCGCTACCTGGTCACCGTCCACGGGCCGGTCAACCCCGCCGTCACCCCCGAGGCGGCGCAGCGCGAGACCCGGGCGGTGCTGCGGCGCATCGAGGCGGGGCGGCTCCGCCCCAGCTCCTCGTTCGAGCTGTCGTACGCGATCGTCTCGGCCCTGGCGCAAGGACAGGAATCGTTCGTGGAGGCCATCACCCGGCAGGTGTGGCCGCTCGAGCAGCGGGTCACATCCGGGCACCTGGGCGACCCGGAGCAGTTCCTGGAGGAGCTGTTCCGCACCCGCCACGCGCTGCTGGCGGTGTCCAACATGGCCACCCTCGGCCACCAGATCTACCGCAGGATGTCCGCGCTGGGCCGCTCGATCCCCACCGACGGTCAGCCGCTGGTGGCCGACATCGAGGACCAGTTCGCCCGGGTCAGTGGCGTCGCCGACGGGCAGATCCGGTATCTGCAGGGGGTGATCGAGTTCTACAAGGCCCGCACCGACACCAAGGTGACGATCGCCGCGGAACGGCTCGCCCTGATCGCGGTGCTCACCCTGCCGATCACCGCGGTGTCGTCGGTCTACGGGATGAACATCATCGTCAACGGCCGCACCGACTTCCCCCACCTGGCCGTGGTGCTGGCGATCATGGCGGCGATCTCCGCGGTCCTGCTGCGATGGGCCAGGCGGCAGGGATGGTGGTAGCGGCACCGAGCCGCTCGGTAGGGTGCCAGGTGCACGAGCGACGACCCGGGGAGGTCGAGGCGATGGCCGACGGCGACCGGCCGGAGGTGCCGCCGGCGCTGCGGCGGCTGGCGGCCTGGAGCTGGCGGCTGCTGGTCGTCGGGCTGGCCGCCGGGCTGGTGGCGTACCTGCTGATCCTGCTCAAGGTCGTGGTGGTCCCGGCGATCGTGGCGGTGTTCCTGGCGACCCTGCTGGTGCCGCTGGTGGGCAGGCTGGAGGCCAAGGGCTGGCCGCACCTGGGCGCGGTGGTGGCGGTGTTCCTGGCGGCGGTGCTGCTGCTCGGCGGCCTGGTCACGGTGATGGTGTCGCTGGTCGGCAACGAGGTCGGCGCCCTGTCGGCCCGGGTGGACCAGGGCATCTCCGAGATCTCCGACTACCTGGCCAGGCCGCCCCTGAACCTGAGCCAGGCGGACCTGGACCGCTACGTCGCCCAGGCCCGCGAGCAGCTGCGCGCCAACTCCCAGGGCATCACCCGCGGGGTGCTGGCCGGCGCCACCGTGGTCGGCGAGGTGCTCACCGGGCTGGTGCTCACCCTGTTCCTGACCTTCTTCTTCGTGAAGGACTCCGAGCGGTTCACCGCCTGGATCCTCGACTTCGTCGGCGAGCGCCGCCGCCAGGACGTGCGTGAGCTGGGCCGCCGGGCGGCGGTGGCGGTCAGCGGCTACCTGCGCGGGCAGGCCACCGTCGGGCTGGTCGACGCGGTGTTCATCGGCGCCGGCCTGCTGGCTGTGCGGGTGCCGCTGGTGGTGCCGCTGGCGGTGCTGACCTTCGTCGCCGCCTTCCTGCCGCTGGTCGGCGCGTTCCTGGCGGGCGCGCTGGCTGCGCTGGTCGCGCTGGTCGCCAAGGGACCGGTCGCCGCGCTGGTGGTGATCGGCATCACCGTGCTGGTGCAGCAGCTGGAGGGGCACCTGCTCGCGCCGCTGCTGCTCGGCAGGGCGGTCGCGCTGCACCCGGTGGTGATCATCTTCGCGCTCGGCGCCGGCGGCATCCTCGGCGGCATCGTCGGCGCGTTCCTGGCGGTGCCGCTGGCGGCGGTGGCGGTCGCCGGCGGGAGCTACCTGCGGGGGCGGCCGGTGGGGGAGCCAGCCGAGCCCGGCGAGCCGGAACCGGAGACCAGCGCCCGCGGCGCGCTGCCGCGCGGCTGACGGGTTACCGGGGCGCGCTCACCACTCGAACTCGCGGCCGGAGCGCGGCTCGGCCGGCGGGCGGGGGGCGTTCGGGCGGCGCTCCTGGCCGTTCGGGTGGGACGGCTCGGGCAGGGGCAGCGCCTCGCGCTGGCTGGGCTCGATCAGGGCAGGCTCGTGCCAGTCCTCGCCGATCAGCTCCAGCGCCGGCCGGAACGCCGGCCGGGCCCTGGCGACCGCCTTGGCCTGCATCAGCTCCTCGATCTCCTCGCCGTAGATCTCCTCCTTCTCCAGCAGCCGCTCGGCCAGCGCCCGCACCGCCGGCTCGTTGCGGCGCAGCAGTTCGACGGCCTCCCGCTTGCAGTCGGCCAGCAGCTCGCGGATCGCGTCGCGCGTGTGCGGATCGTGGAGCGCGGCCTGCAACTCGCCGCCGGTGTAGGGGTTGTCGCCCAGGATGGCGTAGGAGAGGACGCTTTCCCCCATGGCGTAGTTGCCCAGCATGCGGGCGGCGATAAGGGTGGCGTTGGCGAGGTCCGAGCCGGGGCCGTGGGTGGAGTCGCCGAACCAGATCTCCTCGGCCGCCAGGCCTCCCAGGAACACGACGATCCAGCGGCGCTTGTCCTCGCTCAGCTCGGTGAAGCTCTCCTCCAGCGGGATCGGGGAGACGTGCCCGCCGGTGCCGCCGCGCGGGACGATGGTGGCGATCCCGAGCTGGTGGTCGGTCAGCAGCACGTAGCTGAGCACCGCGTGCCCCGCCTCGTGGAAGGCGACCATCTGGCGGTCCCGGGTGGAGGGCTTGTTGCTGTCCTTGATGCCGAACTGCTCGGCGACCTTGGCCGACCACAGGTCGGAGAAGTTCAGCCGCTCGCGGCCGTCGATCAGCGCCATGATCAGCGCCTCGTTGACCAGGTTCTTGATCTGCGCCGGGCTGAACCCGTAGGTGGCGCGGGCGAGGCGGGCCACGTCCACGTCCTCGTGCGGCACCTTGGCCAGGTAGTACTCGAGGATGTCCTCGCGGCCGGTGGCCCTGGGCAGCCCGACGTGCAGCTTGCGGTCGAAGCGGCCCGGCCGCAGCACCGCCGGGTCCAGGGTGGACGCCTGGTTGGTCGCGCCGATCACCATCACGTTGTACTGCGGGATCTTCGGCTTGCCGAGGTGCAGGATGCGCTTGACGTGCCGCCAGAAGCCCTTGGGCATGGTCAGGCCGTCCATCTGGATCAGCAGCTCGTTCACGTACATCGAGCCCATGCCCATGCCCCCGGGCACGATGAAGCGCATCAGGCCCTGCTGCGACGGGCTGGCGTCCATCGTGGGGGAGATCCCCCCGCGGCTGCCGGCGACCGCGTCCAGCTCGTCGATGAAGATCACCGCGCCGCCGTACCGCTGCGACATCTTGCGTGCCCGGCGGAACAGCCGGGCGATCCGTATGTTGCCGACGCCGAGGAACATGTTGTTGAAGCTGGTGCCCGAGGCGTACAGGAACGGCACCTTGGCCGAGCCGGCGATCGCCTTGCCGAGCAAGGTCTTGCCGGTGCCGGGCGGCCCCTCGAACAGGATGCCGTGGGGTGGGTAGCCGCCGGCGTCGCGGAACTTCTTGAACCCCTGGAACAGGGTGAGCGCTTCCTTGGTGGACTCGACGATCTCCGGCTGGCCGCGGACGTCGTCGAAGCCGACGTCGTACTCGCGCGGGTAGATGGTGTACTGCCGGCCCCGCGCCAGGAACAGGAAGATCCCCAGGATCTGCACGATGCCGATCAGCAGGAAGAACATCAGGTACATCAGCCAGCCGAGCAGCTGCGACGGCGCGCCAACGGTGGCCTTCCAGATGTCGAAATGCGGTGCCAGCGGGTGGCCGGTCTTGATCAGGTAGCCGCGGTACTCGGGCGAGACGCGCGGGTCGCCGCCGAGGATGTTCCACCAGTCCACGCCCCGGTTGCCCTTGTACATCCAGTACAGGATCGGGATGGTGATCAGCCAGAGGATCCCCACCGCCAGCAGGAGCTTGAGGGCCTTCCGGAGCGAGTAACGGAATGCGTTGTTCACGAACCCCCGCCTTCCTGCGCCTTGCCAGCTCGTCTACGCTGCTACCCGAGTATGCGCCCGCACCCAGGGTACCGCCAGAATCCGCAGGGCAAACGGGTACCGCTCGCGCCGCCGCGAGCTTCGGGGGCCTACAAGTCGAGCCGTTCGTCCGATAGAGTCCCACCTGCGGTGCCGCTCGCGCCGCGCCAAGGAGGTCCGAACGCCCGTGCCCGGCCTGGCGATCGTCGCCCACACCGTGTGGGGCGCGGCCGGCCCGAGCCTCCACGACCCGAACAACCGGCTCGGCGACGCGCTCGGCCGCCGTCGCGACCTGGCGGTGGTGGTGGAGGCGGGCCGCATCGCCGCGGTGCTGCCGGCGGCCGAGCTGGCCGCGGCCAGGCCGGACCGGGTCGTCGACCTGGGCGACGCCACCCTGCTGCCCGGCTTCGTCGACGCCCACGTGCACCTGTCGGCCACCGGGCTGACCATGCACGGCGCCGACCTGCGCGGCGCCGGCGGGCCCGAGGAGCTGCTGGCGCGGGTGCGGGCGGCGGCCGCGCGCCTGGCCGACGGGCTGGTCTGGGGCGACGGCTGGGACGAGACCGGCTTCGAGCGGCCGGAGCTGCCGGGGCCGGCCGAGCTGGCCGCGGCGGCCGGCGGCCGCCCCGTGTACCTGGCCCGGGTCGACGGCCACCAGGGGATGGCTACCCTGGACCTGCTTGCCGCCGCCGGGGCGCTGGAGGCGCCCGGCTGCGCCCGCGACCCGGCCGGCGAGCCGACCGGGGTGGTGACCGGGGAGGCCAACCACCACGCCCGGCGGCGGGCGATGACGGCGCTGCCCGACGCCACCCTGCTGGCCGCGCAGGACGCGGCGCTGGCGCTGGCCGCGCGGCGCGGGGTGGCCTGCGTGCACGAGATGGCCGGGCCCGACATCGGCGGCCGGCGCGACTTCGAGCTGCTGCTGGACCGGGCGGACCGGCTGCCGGTCGAGGTGGTCGGCTACTGGGGCGACCTGGACCTGGACTACGTGGCCGACCGCAAGCTCGCGCAGGTCGGCGGCGACCTGTTCCTGGACGGCTCGCTCGGCTCCCACACCGCCGCCCTGTCCACCCCCTACGAGGACCGCCCCGACACCCGCGGCGTGCTGTACCACCAGGACGCCGAGCTGACCGAGCTGTACGTGCGGGCGACCCTGGCGGGCGTGCAGGTCGGCGTCCACGCGATCGGCGACGCCGCCATCGGCCAGGCGCTGCGCTGCGCCCGCCGGGCGGTGCGGGCGGTCGGGCCGACCGCCTTCCGCGCCTGCCGGCACCGGATCGAGCACGTGGAGCTGCTCGGCTCCGACGGGGCCGACCGCATGGCCGAGCTGGGCCTGGCCGCCAGCGTGCAGCCAGGCTTCGACGCCGCCTGGGGCGGCTCGGACGGGATGTACGCCCGCCGCCTGGGCGCGCGCCGGGCCAAGAGCATGAACCCGTTCGCCGACCTGTGGCGGCGGGGGGTGCCGACCGGCGGCTCCTCCGACTCGGCCGTGACCCCGATGGACCCCTGGCACGGGGTCGCCTCCGCCGTCCACCACCACCGCCCGTCGCAGCGCCTGGGCCCGGCGGTGGCGGTGGAGGTGTTCACCCTCGGCGGCCGCGTGCTGGCCCGCCAGGAGCGCGCCAGCGGGCGCGTCGAGGCCGGCCAGCGGGCCGACCTGACCGCCTTCCCCGGCGACGTGCTGGCCGTCGACCCGCGCACCCTGGAGGGCGGCGAGGCGATCTTCACCCTGGTCGCCGGCCACCTCGCCCACGGGCCGCGGGAGCTGGCCCACCCGGCCGCCGCCGAGCGCGGCGGCTGGACCTGAGCCGCCCGGCACCGCTCGCTAGACTCGGTAGCAGGCTGCCCACCGAAGGGAGCAGACATGGCCAAGTTCCGCGTCACCTATGCGACCCTGTCGGCCGACAACGAGGAGCTGCACGCCGCCTTCGAGGAGGGCGTCGCCACCGCCAGGGGCTGGCTCGGCCAGACCATCCCGGTGGTGGTGGACGGCCGCGAGCGCCGCGACGGCCCGACCTTCCAGCTGGTCAGCCCCAACGACGAGAACCTGCGGCTGGCCAACGTCCACACCGCCGGCGAGCGCGAGGTCGACGACGCGGTCGCCGCCGCGCACGCGGCCTTCCCCGGCTGGGCCGGCACCCCCTGGCGGGAGCGGGTGGCGCTGCTGCGCCGCGCCGCCGACCTGATCAGCGAGCGCTCCAACGAGCTGGCCGCGCTGATGGTGATGGAGGTCGGCAAGAACCGGCTGGAGGCCCTCGGCGACGTGGAGGAGTCGGCCGACCTGATCCGCTACTACTGCCAGCAACTGGACGACAACGACGGCTTCGACCACCCGATGGGCCAGCTGTCGGCCAGCGAGCACACCCGCAGCGTGCTCAAGCCGTACGGGGTGTGGGCGGTCATCAGCCCGTTCAACTTCCCGATGGCGCTGGCCGCCGGGCCGTCCGGGGGCGCGCTGGTGGCTGGGAACACCGTCGTGTTCAAGCCGTCCCCGCAGGGCTCGTTCACCGGCTACCGGCTGTACGAGTGCCTGCGCGACGCGGGCCTGCCGGCCGGCGCGTTCCACTACCTGCCGGGCGGCGACGAGACCGGCGCGGCGATCGTGCGCCACCCGGGCGTGGACGGCATCACCTTCACCGGCTCCTACCAGGTCGGCATGCAGATCTACAAGCACTTCGCCGAGCGCTACCCCAAGCCGACCGTGTGCGAGATGGGCGGCAAGAACCCGGCGATCGTCTCGGCCAAGGCCGACCTGGACCTGGCGGTGGACGGCATCGCCCGCTCGGCGTTCGGCTACTCCGGGCAGAAGTGCTCGGCCTGCTCGCGGGTGTACGTGGAGCGGCCGGTCTACGACGAGTTCGTCGCCCGGCTTGCCGAGCGCGCCGGCAGCCTGCCGGTCGGCGACCCGGTCGAGCGGCCCGTCTACGTCGGCCCGGTGATCGACCGGGACGCGGTCGCCCGCTACGAGGACGCGGTCGCGGCCGCCCGCCGGGAGGGCCGCGTGCTGGCCGGCGGGGAGGTGCTCGGCGGCGACGAGCTGCCGAAGGGCAACTACGTGGCGCCGACCGTGGTCGCCGACCTGCCCGTCGACCACCAGCTGTTCAAGCAAGAGCTGTTCGTGCCGTTCGTGGCGGTCGCGCCGGTCGACTCGCTGGAGGAGGCGCTGCGGCTGGCCAACGACACCGAGTACGGGCTCACTGCCGGCTTCTACTCCGGCGACGACGCCGAGGTGCAGCGCTTCCTGGACCGGGTGGAGGCGGGCGTGGTGTACGTCAACCGGCGGGCCGGCGCCACCACCGGGGCGTGGCCGGGCGTGCAGCCGTTCGGCGGCTGGAAGGGGTCGGGCAGCTCCGGCAAGGCCGGCGGCGGCCTCTACTA
This sequence comes from Actinomycetes bacterium, assembly GCA_035640005.1. Taxonomy (GTDB): domain Bacteria; phylum Actinomycetota; class CALGFH01; order CALGFH01; family CALGFH01; genus DASQWY01. The sequence goes on along the minus strand of DASQWY010000211.1, from coordinate 360 downwards.
CGCGCAGCAGTTCATGCGGGAGCAGTCCCAGACGGTGATCGGTTGACCAAGGTCGCATCGACCTGGCTGGACCCGGCCAGGCCGGTGCCCGACCTGCGCACCCCGCTGCCCGGGCCGCAGGGGCGCCGGGTGCTGGCCCGGGACGCGGCCGTGACCAGCCCGTCGCTGCCCCGGGCGTACCCGCTGGTGCCCCGGCGGGGCAGCGGGGCGGTGATCGAGGACGTGGACGGCAACCTGTTCCTCGACTTCACCGCCGGCATCGCCGTCACCGCGACGGGGCACTGTCACCCGCACGTGGTCGCCGCCATCCAGGACCAGGCGGCCAAGCTGCTGCACATGTCGGGCACCGACTTCTACTAC
>DASQWY010000210.1:0-4738 GCA_035640005.1 Actinomycetes bacterium | reverse complement strand
CGCCACGCGCTGGTCGAGGCGGCGCTGGCGGCCATCGCCGAGTACGGTCCGGCCGCGCTCAGCCTGCGCGACCTGGCCCGGCGGGCCGGAGTTTCGCACGCTGCGCCGGCCCACCACTTCGGCGACAAGGCCGGCCTGCTGAGCGCGGTCGCCGCCGATGGCTTCCGGCGCCTGGCCGCGGCCCTGCGGGAGGCGTACGACGCCAGCGGCGGCAGCTTCCTGGAGGTCGGCGTCGCCTACGTCCGCTTCGCCGTCGGCCACCGGGCCCACTTCGAGGTGATGTTCCGGCCCGAGCTGTACCGCCGCGACGACCCCGAGGTCGCCGAGGCCCGCGAGGCGGCGCGGTCGATGCTGTACCCGCCGGCCGCGGCCGCCGCCGGCCCCGACGCCGACCGGCTGCACGCCGCCGTGGCGGCCTGGTCGCTGGCGCACGGGCTGGCGACCCTCTGGCTGAACGGCAACCTCCCGCCGCAGCTCGGCGACGACCCCGAGCGGGTCGCCCGGCAGGTCGCCGGCTACCTGTTCTGACGACGCCAGGAGGTGAGCGCGGTGGTCCACCGGTACGTGGTCGCCAGCGCCGGCGAGCTCGAGTTCGAGCGCGTGGTGTTCTTCAGCGACGCGGTGTTCGCGATCGCCGTGACCCTGCTGGTCATCAACATCCGGGTCCCGGTCCCGCCCGGTGGCGCGGCGACGCTGGGCCAGTTCGGCCACGGGCTCTCCGGGCAAACCGCGCGGATCCTGAGCTGGGCGCTGAGCTTCTACGTGGCGGCGCGGTACTGGGTCGCCCACCACACGATGTTCCGCTACGTCATCCGCTTCGACCGCCGGCTCATCGGCCTGAACCTGCTGTTCCTCGCCTGCGTCGCGTTCCTGCCCTACGCCACCGCGGTGCTCGGTGCCTGGGGCGACACCCGCCCCGGCGCCGCCTTCTACGCGCTGAGCATGGCCGCGGTCGGGCTGACCCAGAGCGCGACCTGGTTCCACGCGACCCGCGCCGGCCTGACCGTGCCGCGTCTGGACCGCGGCCTCGGCAACGCCTACCTGCGCACCCTGCTGCAGCCGCCGGTGCTCTTCCTGCTGTCGGTCCCGGTGGCGCTGCTGGCGCGGCCGGAGGCCGCCTGGGGCCTGTGGGCGATGATCTTCCTGGCCCGGCGGCTGTTCGCCCGCCGCGTCCTGGCCGCCCTGGACAGGGCGGAGACCGCCTCCGCCTGAGGTGGCCCCGCTCAGCGCCGCAGCCACAGCGACGCCTGGGTCGGCTGCACCGTCCGGTCCACCACGCCCAGCAGCTCGGCGGTGAGCGTGTCCAGGTCGACCTGCTGGCGCAGCCGGGCGCTGAAGGCGGCGATGGTCTGGGCGGCGTCGTAGCGGCGCCGGTTGAAGCGCTGGTCGACCGCCCGCTGGACGCGGCGGCGGGTCGGCTGGAAGGCCGCCGCCACCAGCAGCGTCGCCGCCGCCACCGCCAGGCTCGACCCATGGGGCAGCAGCTCGCCGAGCCCCAGCACCAGCCCGGCGTAGCAAAGCCCGAGCAGCACCGTCAGCAGCCCGTAGGCCAGGGTGCGGCTGATGATGCGGTCCAGGTCGTACAGCCGGTAGCGCAGGATCGCCGCGCCGGTGGCCAGGGGCAGCAGGGCAACGCACAGGGTCGCGCACACGAACACCAGCTCGTCCTTTGACAGCAGCACGGCGACCAGGGCGAGCAGGAACAGCAGCGAGGCGCACGCCGCCGCCACCGCCAGCCAGCGAAGCTGCAGGCGCTCGACCCCGCGGGCGCGGCGGAAGCGCGCCACCAGCGACCCGGCCCCGACCGGCAGCGAGACCAGCACGACGGCGATGCCGACCGCGCCGGGGACCTGCAGCACCCGGTACAGCGCCGGGACGGCCAGCGGGTTGCCGTACCAGTTGGGCGCCAGCGGGTCGGGCTGGACGGCTGACCCCACGAACACCACCACCGGCGCCGCCGCCGCGACCCTGGCCCACCAGCGCCAGCGCGGCGAGGGCAGCCCCCCGGTCGGGGTCAGCAGCAGCACGAAGCCGGCGCAGGACAGCCAGACGATGGTGAAGCTCAGCACGGCGAAGCCGACCAGGTACCTGGCGGCCGGCAGCGGCCGCGCCAGCAGCCCGTACTTCGTGTACCACTCGACCAGGAGGCCGGTCACCAGCGCCAGCCCGCCGCCGAGCAGCAGCCAGCCGACCGGGTGCGCCGGGCGGCGGGCCGCCAGCAGCGCGCCGACGGCCATCGCGGTCAGGGTGTAGAGCACCACGGCGACGACCGGGGCGACCGAGCCCTGCGCGTCGGTCAGGCCGCTGTCGCGCGCCAGCGCCATCAACCCGACGGCGGGCACCAGGGCCAGCACGGTCAGGGCCGCCAGCGCCCAGGCCAGTGGGGTCGCCCAGCGGCGCGCCCGTAGCGGTGGTCGCATGCAGCCCCCTCCGGATCCGGCTACCGTCCCTGGCGACGCGGGAGACGGGCCAGTGTGCCCCGCCTGCGTCTCGGGAACGTTACGGAGAAAGGAGCGTCAACATGGCCGGGGACGACTTCCCCGCTCCCAGCGAGGGGTTCGTGCTCACCCACTTCATCGTGGCCGAGGACGTCGCCCGCTCGCGCGAGTTCTACGCCGGCGTGCTCGGCGGCAAGGTCGTCATGGAGGGCGAGCCGACGATCGTCAAGCTGGCCAACGCCTGGGTGATCATCAACGTGGGCGGCGGGCCGACCGACGACAAGCCGGAGGTGGTGCTGGAGCCCCCGCAGGATCCCAACCGGGCCAGCGCCTTCCTGAACATCCGGGTGGCCGACGTCCACGCCTGCTACCAGCAGTGGCGCGCCAGGGGCGCGGAGTTCCTGACCCCGCCCAAGGACCACGGCAGGGAGATCCGCTGCTACATGCGCGACCCGGACGGCCACCTGATCGAGGTCGGCCAGTCGACCGGCGCCCGCGCCCGCGAAAGCTAGCCGCGGGTGGCGGGCTGGCGGCGCAGCGGCGCCGGCAGGTAGGCGGCGCCCGGCCCGCCCCCGGCCGCGACGTCCTGCGGGTTGGACATCGCGCAGGTTCGCAGCGACAGGCAGCCGCAGCCGATGCAGGAGTCGAGGCCGTCGCGCAGCGCGACCAGCGCCCTGATCTGCTCGTCCAGCCGGCGGCGCCAGGCGCGCGACAGCCGCGTCCAGTCCGCCCGTGTCGGCGTGCGCGAGCCGGGCAGTTGCGCCAGCGCCGCCCGCACCTCGTCCAGCCGCAGCCCGACGTTGCGCGCCGCGCGGATGAAGGCGAGCCGTCGCAGCACGTTGCGCTCGTAGCGCCGCTGGCCGCCGCCGGTCCGCTCGGAGCGGATCAGGCCCTCCCGCTCGTAGAAGCGCAGGGCAGAGGCGGTGTAGCCGCTGCGGCGCGTGACCTCGGCCATGGTCAGCAGGTCGGTGGTGCGCATGCGGGCTCCGTGCTCACTTGATCTAAACCTTACTTCAACTTCTAGTATGGAGGCGATCGGCCCCATCCGACAAGGAGCAGTCGTGACCGTCGCAGCCCTCGGCGCACCCACCCCCGCCCTGCCGCGGACCCGTTTCAGCCTGCCGCCGGGCCTGGAGGCGGGCTCGCCGCCCGAGGCGCGGGGGCTCGCCCGCGACCAGGTGCGGCTGCTGGTCGCCCGCCCCGGCGGGATCGAGCACGCCCGCTTCCGCCAGCTCGACCGCTTCCTGGACCCCGGCGACCTGCTGGTGGTCAACACCTCGGCGACGCTGCCGGCGGCGTGCGACGGCGTGCGCGCGGGCGGCGGGCCGGTGCTGGTCCACTTCTCGACCGCCCTCGACGACGGCACCTGGCTGGTGGAGCTGCGGCCGCCGGGCGGCGGGCAGGGGCCGCTGCGCGACGCCGCCGCCGGCGAGCGGGTCGAGCTGGCCGGCGGCGCCCACCTGCACCTGCTGGCCGGCTACCCGGATGGCGCCGGCGGCCGGCTCTGGTGGGCGCGGGTGCGGGCGGCCGGGGGCGTGCTGGCCTGGCTGGCCCGCGCCGGCCGGCCGATCCGCTACGGCTACGTGCAGCGCTCCTGGCCGCTGTCGGCCTACCAGACGGTGTTCGCCCGCGAGCCGGGCAGCGCGGAGATGCCAAGCGCCGGCCGGCCGTTCACGACCGCGCTGGTGACCCGCCTGGTCGCCGGTGGGGTGGCGGTCGCGCCGCTGCTGCTGCACACGGGCGTCGCCTCGCTGGAGGCCGGCGAGCCGCCGCTGCCGGAGCGCTTCCGCGTGCCGGCCGCCACCGCGCGGCTGGTGGAGGCGACCCGCCGCGGCGGCGGCCGGGTGGTCGCGGTCGGCACCACGGTCACGCGGGCGCTGGAGAGCGCCGCCCGCCCGGACGGCACGGTGGTGCCGGCCGAGGGCTGGACCGAGCTGGTCCTCGGGCCCGACCGGCCGGCCCGGGTGGTCGACGGGCTGGTCACCGGGCTGCACGCCCCCGAGGCCTCGCACCTGCTGCTGCTGGAGGCGGTCGCCGGGCCGGAGCTGGTGGCGGAGGCCTACCGGGAGGCGGTCGCCGAGCGCTATTTGTGGCACGAGTTCGGGGACAGCTGCCTGCTGCTGCCGGAGCGCCGGGCGGCGAGGAGCAGGGCCGCCTAGGCCGGCCGCCGCCTGAACGCGAACGTGGCCAGCCCGGCCCCGCCCAGGAACGCGGCCAGCACGGCGGCGACCAGGCCGAAGGCGGTCACCCCGCCGCCCGGCCCGCCGCCGACGACCGCCGCGGCCGGCGGCGGCTGCGCC
>DASQWY010000209.1:0-3799 GCA_035640005.1 Actinomycetes bacterium | reverse complement strand
GGGCAATCCGTGCCGCAGCGGTCAGTGTGGCCGCCGCCACGGCCAGGTTGCCGGCGCCGGCGGCCAGGCGGCCGGCAGCCGGGACGATCAGCAGGTACGGCAGGACCAGCAGGCCGGTGACCAGCGCGTAGGTGACGGTGCGGCTGATCAGCCGGTCCAGCTCCCACAGCCGGTAGCGCAGCACCGCCACCGCCACCGCCACCGGCAGGCACGGCAGGGCCAGGACGAAGGCGACCGGCCAGGCGCCCGGCAGCAGCCCGTACAGGTCCTGGAGAAACAGCAGCCCGACCACGGCCAGCAGGCCCACCACGGCGGCGGCGGCGCCGGCGGCGACCCAGCGCAGCTGCTGGCGCTCCACCCCCCGGGCGGCCCGAAACCGCAGCACCACACAGCCGAGCGCCGCGGCCAGGCTGCCGACGTGCAACGCCGTGCCGACGTTGTCGGCCACCGTGGCGGCCGTACCCGCCCAACCAGCCAGCCCGAACGGGTTGGCGATCGGCGTGGAGGTGAGCTGCCTGGGCGCCAGGCTGCCGACCATTGCCAGCGTTGCGCCGGCCACCGTGGTCCACACGACCACCCGCCAGCGAGGCGAGCGCAGCCGCCCGTCGGGCAGCAGCAGCAGCGGCAGGGTGATGCCCAAGGCGATGCCCGGCGCCCAGTTTGACTCCCCGGCTGCGGCGTTGAGCTGGGCGGCCAGGGGCAGGGGGCGGCCGCTCTGGACCAGCTGGCCGACCCAGGGGTCCAAGGGGGCGGTCAGGGACCAGACCAGGCCGGAGGCGGCGTACAGCCAGCCGATCGGGTTGGCCGGCCGACGCAGGCTCAGCACCAGCCCGGTGACGGCAAAGCACAGGTACAGCAGCGCGTCCAAGGCGCCCGTGGCGAGCACCCCGGCCGTCAGTGGCCGGACCAGCGCCAGGGTCACGACCAGGCCAGCCGCAAGGCATCCGAAGGTGGCCACAAACAGCAGCCAGGCAAGCGTGGTTCTGCTCCGAGCCTGCACGTCACCCGTCATCCCTCGACACGGTCACGGCCGGTGCCGCCGAGCATCCTACGTCGACGGCACGGCATCGTTACGGCCAGACCGCCGGTATCGCCCGGCGTATCGCTGGCTCAAGGCCCGAGGTGGCCGCGAACGTCGAGTCGCGTCGGCGCAGCCTGCTAGAGTCCGGGCGAGATGGACGCTGGGGACGTCGTCAGCTCGACCATCGCCGCAGTGAGCCTGGTGGTCGCGGTGAGCTTCGCGTACCGGCAGGCACGCATGCAGGCTCGGCTGACCGCCATCGAAGCGCAACGGCGGCGCGAGGAGCGCGAAGCGGTTGAAGCACGGCACCACGCCAACGTGAGCGCGGTGGTGGCGGGCACCCCGACGGCGCTGCAACTGGTGCTCGCCAACGACGGGCCAGTCGCAGCCCAGGAGCTCTGGGCCACGGTGCTGCCGGTCGGGTCCGATGATCCGCCGCTCTTCCATGGCCTCGAGGAGCTTGAGCAGGCGCCGGTCGCCCTGCGGCCAGGGGACCGGCTGCCCTTCCCCATACTGACGCTGGCAGAGACGGCCGAGCGGGTCCAGATCGTGGTGTCATGGAAGGACGAAGCCGGCCCGCACCGCGAGTCGTTCACGGTGCAGTTGCCCTAGGGGTGACGGGTGACCTCTACCGCTCGCGTCGTTGCACCCAGCACAGGCAGAACGGATGCCCGGCAGGATCCGCGTAGACCTGGAAGTTGTCGACGGAGTCGACGTCCTCCGCCGGCTTGAGCACCTTCGCACCCAGCGACATGACACGATCGTGGGCGGCCACGAAGTCCTCGACCCACAGGTCGAGGTGGATCTGTTGCGGCGGTGTCCCGTCGGGCCAGTCGGGCGGCACGTGGTTGGGCGCCAGCTGAACCCCGACCCGTGGTTCACCGTCGACGATCACCATGTGCCAGTCAGCCTCGGCATCGACGGTGCCGTCGAGCACCCCGGCCCAGAAGCTGCTCTCGGCCGCGAGGTCGGCGGCGTCGAACACGACGACCTGATGATTGATGCGCATCGCGCCATCCTTTCGAGCGTGACCAGGCTGGTCTACGGTGATGCTTGGGTCCGTCCACGCCCTGGACAGGAGGTCCCGATGCTGCGGGAGCACCCTATCCACGCCACGATCCCGGCCACCGATCTGGAACGCGCCCGTGCCTTCTACGCAGACAAGCTCGGCCTCACCCCAGCCCGTGAGGAGTCGGCCGGCCTGGTCTATGAGACGCCTGGCGGTGCTTGGTTTCGGCTCTACAGGACGCCGTACGCTGGCACCGTCCGGCACACGATCGCCGGGTGGGAGGTCGAGGACATCGAGGCCGAGGTGGCAGAGCTGAAGGCCAGAGGGGTGGTCTTCGAGGAGTACCACTCCCAGCAGCTCCAGACGGTGGACGGCATTGCCACCACCCGGGACGCCCGGGTGGCCTGGTTCAAGGACAGTGAGGGCAACATCCTCGGCTTGGCCCAGACAACGTGAAGCGGCCACTCCACCGTCTTGTCGTATGGAACCTGCATGAGGATGCCCCGCTTGGCGTGGAACCTCGGTGGCGGTCCGGTGATACCTTTCAGTGTTCGGCGCCGTCGTGGAAGGACGGTGTGTAGCACACTGCGACCAGCAGACCCTCGGGGCTCAAGAGCCGCGCGGTGATCTGCCGCCAAGGTTCGGTGCGGGCGTCGTGGATGAGCCGGTAGCCCTTGGAGTTGAGCTCCTTCGCCGCGGCAGCCACGTCGGGGACCTCGAACTCGATACTTGCTTGGGGGACAGGGACATCCGCAGGCCACTCAGTGGTGCCAAAGCAGGCAATCGCCGCTTCCGCGAGCGGCCACAACCCGAAGTGTTTGGTGCCCTCCAGGTGCTGAGTGAACCGATAGTCACCCTCGGCTCCCTCCAACGACAGACCGAGCGCGTCCTGGTAGAACGCCCGCGCCGCGTCCACGTCGCGGACAATCGGTGCCACACTCGCCACAAACTGCACATCCACGAACGTCACCTCCAGGCTGAGGAGTGTCGTTGCACTTAGCTTAGGACACCCGCGGATGACCACCGGCACATCGGCCGGACCGTGCGGGAGGCAGGGTGACAAGAGCCGAACTGGAGGAGGTTGCAAGGGTCTGTCGCGAACACATCGGTGCCACACCCAGGCAAGCAAAGCAAGAAAAAGATGCGCGCTGACCTGCGGGTTTGGGGCGCCCCTGACAGGACTCGAACCTGTGACCCGCTACTTGGGAGGCCACTGCCCACCGTCTGGCGCGGCCGGACCAGTCCTGTTCTCGCAGGTCAGGTCGGCGGTTACGTCCGGCGAGCCATGAGCTGCTGGGTCTGGTTCGGAGCGGTGGAATGACGCCGGGAATGACAACCAGCAGACGCCGGCTCCCATCTCCAGCTCGCCGAGCTTGGATGGCCGCCGTGACGCGGTCGCGACCGCACCGTCCCTTCTTCCAGAGTTGGCGACTCGGCCCGAAACCGGCTCGCCACCTGTTCGTTGCCGAGCCGGCCACCCAGCGGGCCGGCCGTCAGGTCTCGGTGGTCGCATACAGCCGCGAGCGCAGGCTGACGATCACCGCGGTCGCCTTCCCGCCACGGGGGGCCACGCCCTGGAGGAATTGCAGTCGGGTCGCCGAGGCAGGGGAGGCGTAGGCGCCGGTCCAGGTCGTGCCGACCCGCTTGGCCACAAACGCCCGGAACGAGGTCGTGGGCACCGTCCAGCCGACGACCACGCTGCCGGAGGAGACCGCGATCGCCGGCGGGCCGTGCATGATCGCCGGCGTGTTGAAGGTGTGGCTGGCGAA
>DASQWY010000208.1:0-3758 GCA_035640005.1 Actinomycetes bacterium | reverse complement strand
GCGCAGCGCGCGCAGGGCGGCCGGGCCGGCCTCGCCGACGACGTCGGCGCCGAGCGCGGTGGGGTGCACCACCAGGCCGGGGCTGGCCGCGGCGGCCCGCCCGGCCCCCGCCGGGACCGGCAGCCCCGCCCGCGCCAGGGCGGCGTCCGCGCCCGGGCCGAGCACGCTCACCCCGCCCGGCTTGGGCGCGCCGACCGCCACGTCGTAGCGGAAGACGAACCGCTCCAGCCGCTCGGCCAGCGCCGCCGCCGCCTCGGCCTCGGTGTCGAGCAGCACGCCGCCGTCCAGCACGGCCAGGCGGAAGGCGAACTCGATCCTGCCCTTGGGCGACAGCAGCAGCGCCTCGGCGGCCTCGCCCTGGCCCAGCTCCTCGGTGTGCTGGGAGCAGACCGCGTGCAGGTAGCGCAGCACGTCCGCGCCCGTCAGCCAGAGCGCGGCACGGTCGGGTCGCTCGACCGCCACCACGCCGTCGCGGGCGGCGGCCAGGCCGTCCAGCAGATCCACGTCCCCATGCTACGGGGAACCTGTTTGCTAAGCAGCGCGCCGTGTGGCTAACTGGCCGTACGCGAGAAAGGAGGTGGTCCTGCTGCATAAACCGGTACGGACCCGCGAGGTGACTGCCCACTAGGGCGGTCCGCTCCCTATCGCGGGAATGGATCTGCCCGCGGAATCCAAGCAGCCTCACCGAACCCAGGGGGCCTTGGCCTGGTCCGACCAAGGCGGCACCACTCGACGCCGGGTGGCGAGCCGAACCCCCTGGGTTTCATCTTGCCCAGGCAGGACCCCGGCGGCCTCAATCCTTGAGCAGCCGGTAGACCACGTACACGGCGAACACGCCGGCGGCGGCCAGCATGACGACCAGCAGCAGCGTGTACCAGAACTCGAGGGTCATCCAGGGCTCCCGCCTGTCCGGATACCGGTCGAGCGTATCAGGCCGCCACCTGGACGGCCGCCGCCCGGCCGGACAGGACCAGCACCCCGGGCCGGCTGACGATCCGCTCCACCCGCACCCCGGCCGGCAGGTCGGGCAGGGCCGCCGAGAAGGTGAAGGCGTCGGCCAGCTGCCGCTCCAGGCCGCTACTGTTCAGGCCCTGGACCTGCACCCGCTGAGGCGTGAAGGCCACCCTGCCGCCGGCGGCGCCGAGCCGGCCGCTGATCACCGCCTCGACCGGCCGGCCGAGCAGGTTGGTGGAGACGCGCAGGCGCACGCTGTCCTCGCCGAGGGTCAGCGAGCCGCCCTGCAGCCGGTCGGCGAGCAGCCGGTTCACCTCGGCCTCGCTCAGCTCCACCTGGCCCTCGGCGCGGCCGACGGTGATCCGGCCGGCCCCGCCGAACAGCAGGCCGCGGTCCACCCGCAGGTCGTGCAGGTGCAGCTCGACCTGCCTGGCGGCCACCCCGCGGGCACGCACGTCGCTGGCGGCCAGGTCGACGTTGTCGAAGCGGCCGAGAGCCAGGTGCGGCAGGAACGGGAAGTCGCGCACCTGCACCACCGGCCGCCGGCTCAGGCCGTACTGGCGCTGCAGCTCGTCAGCGACCCGGTCCTCGGCGGTGCGGGCGGCGACGAAATCGGCCGCCACGCCGAGCACCAGCAGGACCAGGACGACCGCGAGGAGCTTGCGCATGGCGGGGCAAAGACTGCCACGACCGGGCCGTTCATGCGCAACCGCCCGAGAACGGCGGCAGCAGCGCCAGCTCGGCGCCGTCGGGGACGACCGCGTCCGGGTCGCTGCAGCGCTCGCCGTCGACCAGCACGCTGGCGTAGCCGAGGGTGGCCGCGAAGCGCTGGCCGTAGCGTTCCCGCAGGCCGTCCAGGACGGCACCGAGCCGCCCCGGCGGCACCGCCACCTCGGGCACACCGGCCGCCTCGCGCAGGGCGGCGAACATCCGGACCCGGACCATGTCCCGGCAGGTTGCCGCCAGCCGGGGCCCGGGCGCAAGCGCAGCCGACCGGCAGGAGGGATCCACGGTGGCCGAGCTCGCCTGCCTGACCGGCCGGCCGGGCGGGGCCAAGGACCTGCTGCCCGCCCTGGAGTACCTGGCCCACCCGGTGGCAAGCCTGCCGCTGGACCTGTCCAGCCTGGCCGCGGCGGCCGAGAAGGACCTGGTGCTGATCGACGCCACCCGGGACCTGTCCAAGGCGCAGGCGCTGTGCCGCACCCTGCGCGCCGCCGGCGAGCGGCTCGCCATCCTGGTGGTCATGCCCGAGGCCGGCCTGGCCGGCCTGCAGCCGGACTGGGGCGCCTCCGACTTCGTGCTGCCGGCGGCCGGGCCCGCCGAGGTCGAGGCGCGCGTCCGCCTGCTGGCCCAGCGGCTGGACGCCGGCCAGCCGGACGCGGCCATCCACGTCGGCGAGCTGCTGGTGGACCCCGTCTCCTACCAGGTCCGCCTGCGCGGCCGCCCGCTCGACCTGACCTACAAGGAGTTCGAGCTGCTGCGCTTCCTGGCCGCCCGGCCGGGCCGGGTCTCCACCCGCGCCCAGCTGCTCCAGGAGGTGTGGGGCTACGACTTCTTCGGCGGCACCCGCACCGTGGACGTGCACGTGCGCCGGCTGCGGGCCAAGCTCGGCCCCGAGTACGAGTCGATGATCGCCACCGTCCGCGGGGTCGGCTACAAGCTGCTCCCGGCCGACCAGGCCAGGGCCGAGCGCGAGGCCGAGCAGGCCGGCTCCTGAGCCTCGGGCGGCATCGCCCTCAAGGCAGCCGGCCGGGATTCCGATGAAGCGTTGGACCCGTCACCCCCCGAGGAGGGAGCCATGGTGCTCCGCCGTGTGGTCGCCGTGCTGGCCTTGACCTCCGGACTGGCCGCCCTGCCGGCCACCGCCAGAGCCGGGCCCCGCAGCGATGCCGAGCTTGCACGGATCATCAACGCCGAGCGGCGGGCCCACGGGCTGCGCCCGCTCACCCTCTCGCCCACCCTGAGCCGGCTCGCCCGCAACCACTCGAGGGCCATGGCCGCCAGGGACCGTCTGTGGCACAACGACATCTCGCACTCCAGCAACCACTGGGTGTGGCTGGGCCAGAACGTCGGCCTCGGCGCCCTCGGCGACGGCGGCCTCGGCCCTTCGGTGCGCCGCCTCAACGCGGCGTTCATGGCCTCCCCGCCACACCAGGCCAACATCCTCAAGCGGGGCGCCAACCGCTTCGGGGTGGGCACCTTCATCAGCCGCGGCCAGATCTGGACGACCATCAACCTGGAGCAGACCACGCCAGGCTGGCCATAACTCCCTGGAACCTTTGACAGCGCGCCGATGGCGATGGCACCATCGGCGCGCTCTGTCGTGGGCCGCTAGCTCAGTTGGTAGAGCACCCGGCTTTTAACCGGGGTGTCGTCGGTTCGAGGCCGACGCGGCCCACCCCGCACGGGAGCCGGGCCCCCATCGTCTAGTGGCCTAGGACACCACCCTTTCAAGGTGGCGACGCGGATTCGAACTCCGCTGGGGGCACCAGAGGGACGGCCATGGTCCCGTGGAGCAGCTTGGCTGTGCTCGCCGCCCTGTCAAGGCGGAGGTCGCGGGTTCAAATCCCGTCGGGACCGCTCGGCCAGCCCGGCGCCCACGCGCCGCCGGGCCGCGGGCAGGTAGCTCAGTTGGTAGAGCGTCCGGCTGAAAACCGGAAGGTTCGGCGGTTCGATCCCGTCCCTGCCCACTACAAATGGCGCTCCGCTTGCGCTACGGTCAACGAGAGGTCAACGATCGACCCTTGACCGGGAGCACAGCTGTGACCCTCCGGAAGCGCCGCGGCGGATGGCAAGTCATCGTC
>DASQWY010000207.1:0-18000 GCA_035640005.1 Actinomycetes bacterium | reverse complement strand
GCCGGTGCCGCCGACGCCGCCGCGCTCCCGCCCAGCCTCCAGGAGGTCCTCCTCGCCCGGGTCACACGGCTTGACCGCCGCACCCAGCGGGTCCTGGGCGTGGCTGCCGCGGCTGGGCCGGGCGTCACCCAGCCGGTGCTTACGGGGGTCAGCGGCATGGAGGAGGCGGAGCTGCTCGACAGCCTGCACGAGGCCGTCGACCACCAGGTGCTGCTCCCCGAGCCGGATGGCGACGGCTACGTCTTCCGCCATTCGCTGGTCGCCGAGGCCGTCTACGGCGAGTTGCTGCCCGGCGAGCGGATCCGCCTGCACACCACGCTGGCCGGCCTCCTGCAGAGCGGCGTCGACGGCGGCGGCACGCCGGCGGCCAGGGCGGCGCGCCTGGCCCACCATTGGTCGGCAGCCGGTGACCAGCCACGCGCCCTGACCGCCAGCCTCCAGGCCGCCGCCGCCGCCGAGCGGGTGTACGCGTTCGCCGAGGCCGCCTTGCAGCTGGAGCGGGTCCTGGCGTTGTGGGAGCGGGTACCGGACGCCGCGGCGCGCGTCGGCACCGACCGCGTGGCGCTGCTGTCACGCTGCGCGCAGGCGGCCGACGCGGCCGGCGACACCGCCCGCGCCGCGCAACTGGTCCGCCAGGCCCTGGCCCTGGTCGACGGCACACAGCAACCGAGGCGTGCCGGCCTGCTCCACGAGCAGCTCGCCCGCTGCCTGCGCGCGCTCGGCGACCCTGACGCGCTCGACGAGCAGCAGCAGGCCGTGCGGCTGGTACCGCCCGAAACGTCGGTGGAGCGGGCACGGGTGCTCGGCTCGCTGGCGGTCTACCTGGAAGTGGTGGACCGGTTCGCGGACGCCAAGGAGGCGGCCGAGGAGGCGATCGCCATTGTCAAGCAGGTGGGTGCGGGAGCCGAGGAGGCCACCGCCCGCACCGCGCTGGGCTACGCCCTCGCCCACCTCGGCGACCCTGACGCCGGCATCGCCGAGCTGCAGGCGGCGCGGCGCCTAGCCGAGCAGGCGGGCGATCCGACCAGCGAGCTCCGGGCGATCGGCGACCACGCCGATGTGCTGCTGGCGGCTGGCCGCTTGGAGCAGGCGGCCGAGGCCGCCCTTGACGGCATCCGCCAGGCCCGCCGCCTAGGCCAGGCCCGCCAGGCACGGGCCGCCGGGTCGGTCAAGGACGCCACCGTGGCGCTCATGGCGCTTGGCCGCTGGGACCACGCCGAGCAAGTCTCCCGCGAGGGCCTCGAGACCATCCCATCCGGTGCCGGCTCGGTCGGCGTGCCGCTGGCTCGGGCCGCGCTCGAACTGGCCCTTGGCGACCTCGACGCCGCCGAGGCGCGGCTGCGGACCGCCCTTCGCGTGCTTCCCGACCCGATCCCCGAGCCCCAGCTAAGCGGCCCGCTGTATTGCGGGCTCGGCCGAGCTGTCGCTGTGGCGGGGCGACCCCGACCAGGCCAAGGCGCTGGTGGCCGAGGCCGTGCCGCTGGTCGCGGCAAGCCCCCGCCGCGCCGCTCCCCTGTACGCCGTCGGCCTGCGCGCGGAGGCCGACCGTGCCGAGCTGGCCAGGGCCCGCTGCCCCGGCGAGGTGCCGGACGACGACGGCACCTGCGCGGCACTGCTCGAGCGGCTCAAGGAAGCCGCCACCGGCCCGGCCGCCGCCGGCATGCCGGAGTTGGACGCCTGGCACACCCTGGGGCTTGCCGAGCGGACCCGCCAGGAGGGACGGCCTGACCCCGCCGCCTGGGGGGCGGCGGCCACGGCGTGGGAGCGGCTCGGCCAGCCCTACCGGGTCGCCTACGCCTCCTTCCGCCAGGCCGAGGCGCTGCTGGCGGGCGGCGGCGGCCGCGATGCGGCGGCCATGGTCCTGCGCCACGCCGCCGATATCACCGGCCGCCTCGGCGCTCGCCTGCTCGACGCCGAGGTCAAGGCCCTGGCGCAACGCGCCCGCCTCCATCTCGACCCGCCGGTCACAGCCACGACCGACGCGCCGACACCCACAGACCAGCTCGGCCTCACCCCACGCGAGGCTGAAGTCCTCGCGCTGGTCGCGGCCGGCCGCAGCAACCGCCAGATCGCCCAGACGCTGTTCATCAGTCCCAAGACCGCCAGCGTCCACGTCTCCAACATCCTGGCCAAGCTCGGCGTCTCCACCCGCATCGAGGCCGCTGCGGTCGCCCACCGCCTCGGCCTCGACAGCGGCTGAAGCGGCTCGCTCCTACCGGATTCCTACCTGTGCCCACGGCAAGTGTGCCCCCGACAGGATTCGAACCTGCGGCCTCCAGATCCGGAATCTGGCGCTCTCTCCAGTCTGAGCTACAGGGGCAGGCCCCTAGCCTACACGAGATACCCACAGCCCTACGGCCGGGGGGGTGACGTCGAACTCACGTTCGGATAGCTTCGGTCGCATGAGCCGCGGCTGCGATTTCCCAGGATGCCCGAACCGGGCACGAGCCCGCGGCCTCTGCACGAGCCACCTCGACCAGCTCGACCGCGGCAAGCCCCTGACGCCGTTGCTCGGCAAGCACGGCCGCAAGTACGAGCGCTGCACCTTCCCGGGATGCGGCAACAAGCACGCCGCCGGCGGGCTATGCACCGGCCACCGCTCGCAGCGAGCGCGCGGGCAGGAGTTGCGCCCGCTCCACAGCAAGCGTGGCAGCGACCGGTGGGTGGATCCGAAGGGGTACGTGTGGCTGCGGAGGCCAGGGCATCCGAACGCGAAGCAGCTCGGTGGCTGGATCGCCGAGCACGTCCTGGTCATGTCGGAGGTCCTGGGCCGCCCGCTGCGAAAGGGCGAGAGCGTCCACCACCGCAACCTCATCCGCGACGACAACCGCCCAGAGAACCTTCAGCTCTGGACCTCTCACCAGCCCCGAGGGACCAGTGTGGAGGACATGGTCGCCTGGTGCCGGTGGTTCCTTCGTCAGTATGGGGACGCGTCCCCTGAATGAGCCCGCAGTAGCCTCGACCGTGCTCAGCGTCGCAGGTGCAGCGCGATCAGCAGCGGGTAGTCGTCGGCGCCCGGCTCCTCCAGCCGCGTCAGGGTGAGCCTGGCGGCCAGCGCGGCGCCGACCAGGTCGGCCAGGGTGAGGTGGTGCACGCCGACCCGCGGCCGGATCCCCTCGCCGAACCCGGGGCCGCCGGCGTGCCAGCCGCGCCGCCGGTAGCCCGGGTGCAGCAGGTGCGCGGCGCCCGGCCGCCGCTGCACGAACGGCGTCACGAAGCACGGGTGGGTGCCCACGTACACCAGCCGGCCGCCCTGGCGCAGCACCCTGGCGCCCTCGGCGAAGGCGCCCTTGGGGTCGTCGAGGTCGGTGTGGGTGAACAGCGACACGACCGCGTCGAACGACCCGTCGGCGAACGGCAGGGCGGCCGCGTCCGCCGCGACCAGCCGGACGCCGGACGGCCCCGCGCGCCCGCGGGCGACGCGCAGCTGGTCGCGCGACAGGTCGGCACCGACCACCCGCCAGCCGCGCCCCAGCAGCGCCGGGATGGCGACGCCGGTGCCGCAGCCCAGGTCGAGGCAGGTGCCCGGGCCGGGACCGACCAGCCGGGCCAGGGTCGCCGTCGCGGTGGCGGTGACCTCCAGCCGGCCGATCTCCCGGTCGTACCAGTCCGCCAGGCCGTCGTAGCGTGGTGGGCTCGCCATGCCGGCCGACCTAGAGCTCCAGCCCCTTCGGGGGAAAGTGGTCGAGCACGGCGGTCAGGACGACGCCGTGCTCGAGCAGTGCCTTGAGCACGCACAGGACCGTGGTGAAGCCGCCGGTGGAGCCGGCGGCACGGGCGACCAGCGCGTCCCCGTCACCGCGGAGCCCGCGCTCGGTGACCTGGACGTAGGTGGCGTCCTCCCAGGGGAGGAAGCGGAACTCCACGGTCGTGGTCTCGTCGCCGTCGCCCCAGTCGAACAGCACGCGGCGGTCGTCCTCGACCTGCTTGACGGAGACGTTGGTGGAGACGCCGTACATCTCCCAGTCCCAGCGGACCTGCGCGCCGGGCGTCAGCCTGCCGCTGCTGCGGGTGAACCAGAACCTGGTGGTGACGGCGGGGTCGACCACCGCCTGGAACACCTCGCTTGGCGGCCGGCGGATGAGCATTCCCACCTTGACGGTCGGGACCTGTGTGAGTCGAAGATCATCCATTGCTGGTCACCTCGTGGGGAGGGTGTCGCCGGTTTCGAGCAGGGTCTTGAGGTTGGACAGGAGTTGCGGCCAGCCGTTGCTGACCGACTCCAGCACGGTGCTGCCGGGGTCGAAGCCGTCGTGCACGACGGTCAGCTTGACCGCCCGCCCGAGCGGTTCGATCTCGAAGGTCACCTTCGAGCGGCGCTCCCCGGCCATCCTGGCGAGGACCTCGTCGCTCACGCCGAAGGCCTCGGCCCACGCCGGCGTGAACGTGTGCCAGGTGTAGACCAGCCGCCGGTAGGGCTCGGCTTCGAGGACGACCTGCTCGGGGTCGGCGATCGTCACGCCGTGCTCCGCCCAGGTCATCGTCGACCCCGCCTTCCAGTCCGACTCGAACGCGGCCCCCCAGTAGCGGCGGGTGAACGCGGGGTCGGTCAGCGCCTGCCAGAGCCGCTCCGGCGTGGTGTCGATGTAGGTCGTGTAGACGAACTCGTTGCCGCTCATCGCATCCCCTTCCAGTGCCGCCTTCAGGTCGGCGAGCGCGCGCGCCCGCTCGCGGTCGTACTGGTTGATCCAGCGGTCGGCGATGGCGTTGATCGGCGCGGCGTTGAGGTAGTGCAGCTTCTCGCGGCCCCGCCGCCTGGTGGTCACCAGGTTGGCCGCCTCCAGCACCGCCAGGTGCTTGCTGACCGACTGTCGGGCCATGTCCAGCCCCGCGCACAGCTCCCGCAGGCTCTGCCCGTTGCGAGCGTTCAGGCTGTCCAGCAGCCGCCGGCGGCTGGGATCGGCCAGCGCCTTGAACACCTCGTCCATGTCGTCATTCCCAATATGCAGCCTCCAAGCTGCATATCAGGATAGGCAGCCTTCTGGCTGCATGTCAACCCGGGAACGATCAGTCGACCGGGCCGGGAGGTTCACCTCAGGGCACGAGGTGGTGGCGGTAGGCGTAGGTGACCGCCTGGGCGCGGTCGCGCTGCTCGCCTCCGTGCGGCTGTTCCGCTGGGAGCCGCGCGCCTCGCGGTAGGCCGCGGGTCACCGAGCCGGCCCGCAGGTTGCCGGACCGGGGGGCGCGGCGGAACATCCCCGGAGCCGACCTCGAAGCCGCCTCGAAGGAGCCGCCATGCTCGGCCACGTCACCGACCCTTCCGCGGACGGCGGCCTCGTCCGCCGCGAGCTGCCCGAGCCGCGGCCCGGCGGGCACGAGGTCGTCGTCGAGGTCGCCGCCTACGCCGTCAACCGCGGCGAGCTGCGGCTGCTGGCCGAGCGTCCCGACGGCTGGATGCCCGGCCAGGACGTCGCCGGGGTGGTGGCCGCGGCCGCCGCCGACGGCAGCGGTCCCCCGCCCGGCACCAGGGTCGTCGGCATCGCCGACGGCGGCGGCTGGAGCGAGCGGGTGGCGGTGCCGTCGCACCGCCTCGCCGCCCTGCCCGAGGCGGTCCCCTTCCCCGAGGCGGCCGCGCTGCCGGTCGCCGGGCTGACGGCGCTGCGGCTGCTGCGCAGCGGCGGGCCGCTGCTGGGCCGCCGCGTGCTGGTCACCGGCGCCAGCGGCGGGGTCGGCAGCTTCGCCGTCCAGCTCGCGCGGGTCGCCGGCGCGCTGGTGACCGCGCAGGTCAGCGGCCCGTCCCGGGTCGAGGCGGCCCGCGCGCTCGGCGCCGACGAGGTGGTCACCGCCGTCGGGGAGGACAGCGGCCCGTTCGACCTGGTGCTGGAGGGCGTCGGCGGGCCGCTGCTGACCGACGCGCTGCGCCGCCTCGCCCCCGGCGGGACGATGACCGTCTACGGCATTGCCAGCGGGCAGCCCAGCCAGCTCGCCTTCCGCGACTTCTCCGGCGCCTCGCCAGGCGGCCGCCTGCAGGGCTTCTGGGTCTACCGCACCGGCGAGGAGACCTTCGGCCGGGACCTGGCGGCGCTGGCCGCGCTGGTCGCCGACGGCCGGCTGCGGCCGCGGCTCGGCGACGTACGCGACTGGTCGCAGACGCTGCCGGCGCTGGCCGCCCTGCGCGGCCGGCAGGTCACCGGCAAGGTCGTGCTCACCCGCTCCTGACCGCGGCGCCGCCTACCGCCGGAGGAGTAGCGCCGGCCGCCGCGGCTGCGTCCGCCGCCTACCCGCGAAGCCTCCCGGCAGCCGACGACAGCCGCCGGGCGCGCCACCACCATGGGGTGCGCCCGCCGCTCACGACCCAGGAGGAGGCGCTCGTCCATGACCACGTCCACGCTCGGTTCCACCTCGCCGGGGACCACCCCGGCCGGAGCCGCCGCCGCCAGGGCCGTCGCCGCCACCAAGGTGTACGGGTCGGGCGAGACGGCGGTGCGCGCGCTCGACGAGGTCAGCGTGGAGATCCCCGGCGGGCGCTTCACCGCGATCATGGGCCCGTCGGGCTCCGGCAAGTCGACCCTGATGCACTGCCTCGCCGGCCTGGACACGCTCACCTCCGGGCAGGTGTTCATCGGCGAGGTCGAGCTCGGTTCGCTGCCCGACAAGCAGCTGACGCTGCTGCGCCGCCAGCGGGTCGGCTTCGTGTTCCAGTCGTTCAACCTGCTGCCGACCCTGTCGGCCTTGGAGAACATCACCCTGCCGCTGACGCTGGCGGGCTCGAGGCCCGACCCCGACTGGTTCGACCAGGTGGTCGACACCGTCGGGCTGCGCGAGCGGCTGGCGCACCGGCCGGCGGAGCTGTCCGGCGGCCAGCAGCAGCGGGTGGCGATCGCCAGGGCGCTGGTCGCCAGGCCGCGGCTGGTGTTCGCCGACGAGCCGACCGGCAACCTCGACTCGGCCGCCAGCGCCGAGATCCTCGGCTTCCTGCGCCGTGCGGTGACCCGCCTGGGGCAGACGGTGGTGCTGGTCACCCACGACCCGGTGGCGGCGGCCTACGCCGACGAGGTCCTGTTCCTCGCCGACGGCCGTATCGTCGGCCGGCTGCCGCGGCCGACCCCGCAGACGGTGCTGGACCGCCTCAAGACCCTCGGAGGGTGACGCGCGATGCTGAAGGTCAGCCTCAACGGCCTGTGGGCGCACAAGCGCCGGCTGGTCGGCACGTTCCTAGCGGTGTTCCTGGGGGTGGCGTTCCTGTCGGGGACGCTGGTGCTGGGCGACACCCTGCGGGCCAACTTCGACAGCTTGTTCACCAGCGTGACCGGCGACACCGCCGCGGTGGTCCGCAACTCCACCAAGGTCAACGACAGCCCGGCGACGCCGCGCGGGCCGATCCCGGCGTCGCTGGCCGACCGCATCCGCGCGGTGCCGGGCGTGGACGGCGTGCAGCCGGTCGCCGCCGGCCTCGGCCAGATCGTCGGCAGCGACGGCAAGGTGGTCACGGCGATGGGCCCGCCGATCGCTGGCACCTGGATCGCCGACCCGTCCCTCACCCCCTACGAGCTCGCCGAGGGCCGCGCGCCGCGCGCCCCCGACGAGGTGGTGGTCAACCGGGGTGCCGCCAAGCGCGGCAACCTGCACGTCGGCGACCGCACCGTCATCCAGACCCCGCGGCGGGTGCCGGTGACGGTCGTCGGCATCGCCACCTTCGAAGGCGCCGACGGCTTCGGCGGCAGCAGCTACGTCGCCTTCACGCTGGAGGGCGCGCAGCGCCACCTGCTCAAGCAGCCCGGCGAGGCGACCAGCATCCTGGTCAAGGCCGCCCCCGGCACCTCCCAGGAGGAGCTGGCGGGGCGGCTGCGGCCGCTGCTGCCCGCCGGCGTGGAGGCGATCACCGGCGCGCAGGCCAGCGACGAGAGCATCACCGACATCAACCAGGGGTTCCTCGGCCTGTTCCGCACCTTCCTGCTGGTGTTTGCGGGCATCGCCCTGCTGGTGGCAATGCTGTCGATCGCCAACACCTTCTCGATCATTGTGGCGCAGCGCACCCGCGAGTCGGCGCTGCTGCGCGCCGTGGGCGCGTCGCGGCGGCAGGTGCTCGGGTCGGTGCTGCTGGAGGCGCTGGCGGTCGGGCTGGTCGCCTCGCTCGCCGGGCTGGCGGGCGGGATCGGTGTCGCCACCGGGCTGAAGGCGGTGTTCGCCGGCTTCGGCTTCCCGCTGCCGACCAGCGGCGTGGTCTTCAAGGCCAGCAACGCCGCCATCTCGCTGGCGGTCGGCATGGCCGTCACCCTGCTGGCCGGCGCGCTGCCCGCGCTGCGGGCGTCGCGGGTGGCCCCGCTGGCCGCCCTGCGCGAGGTCGCCGCCGAGCGCACCACCCCCTCGACCCGCCGCGCGGTCGTCGGCGGCGTGCTGGTCGCGGCCGGCGTGGCGCTGGTCGCCGTCGCCGCGCCGGTCGGCGGCGACGCGGTGGCGCGCCTCACCGCCGCCGGCGCGGTCCTGCTGGTCGCCGGCGCGGTCGCGCTCGGCGCGGTGGTGGCGCGGCCGGCGAGCCGGCTGCTGGGCGCGCCGCTGCCGCGGCTGCGCGGCACCAGCGGCGCGCTCGCCCGCGAGAACGCCATGCGCAACCCGCGCCGCACCGCCGGCGCGGCCGTCGCGCTGATGCTCGGCGTGGCCGTGGTGG
Organism: Actinomycetes bacterium; assembly: GCA_035640005.1. Classification (GTDB taxonomy): domain Bacteria; phylum Actinomycetota; class CALGFH01; order CALGFH01; family CALGFH01; genus DASQWY01. The sequence continues at coordinate 9,392 of DASQWY010000207.1, read as the reverse complement.
CGCTGTTCACGGTGTTCACCGCCTCCCTGCGCGCGTCGGTGCAGCAGAGCGTGGCCGGCTCGTTCGGCGGCGACCTGGCGATCACCTCCGGCGGCTTCACCGGCGGCCGGCTCGACCCGGGCCTGGCCGCCGACGTCGCCAAGCTCCCCGAGGTCCGCCAGGCCGCCGGGATCACCGGCGGCGACGTGCTGGTCGCCGGCGAGCGCCAGCAGGTCAGCGTCGCCAGCCCCGCCGAGCTCGCCGGCGCGCTGGACGTGCCGATGGTGGCGGGGTCGCTCGACGGGCTCGGCCCGCGGCAGCTGGCCGTGGCCGAGGGGGTCGCCGACGACCGCGGCTGGCGGCTCGGCACCCCGGTGCCGGTCCGCTTCGCCGACGGCGCCACCGAGACCTTCACGGTCGGCGCCATCTACGGCGGCCGCGACGTGGTGCTCGGCGACTGGCTCCTCCCGCGCGCCGCCTACCAGCCGCACGCCAACCAGGACGTCGACGCCACCGTGCTGGTCTGGCTGCGGGACGGCGTCAGCCTCGCCGCCGGCAAGGCCGCGGTCGAGCGGGTCGCGGCAGACCACGGCGGCCCGGCCGTGCAGGACCGCCAGGAGTACGCCGACACCCTCGCCGGCGGGCTCAGCGCCGCCCTCTCCCTGGTGTACGTGATGCTGGCGCTGGCGATCCTGATCGCCCTGATGGGCATCGCCAACACCCTGTCGCTGTCGGTCCACGAGCGCACCCGTGAGCTCGGCCTGCTGCGCGCGGTCGGGCAGACCAGGGCGCAGCTGCGCTCGATGGTCCGCTGGGAGTCGGTGATCGTGGCCGTGTTCGGCACCACCGCCGGCCTCGGCCTGGGCGTGCTGCTCGGCTGGGCGCTGGTGCGGGCCGCCTCGGTGACCTCCACTGGCACCTTCGCGGCGCCGCTGGCGCAGCTCGGGGTGGTGCTGCTGGCCGGCGCGGTCGCCGGCATGCTGGCCGGCGTGCGGCCGGCCCGCCGGGCGGCCAGGCTCGACCTGCTCACCGCGATCGCCACCGAATGACCCGCCCTACCAGGAGGGACCGGCCGAAGTGATCAGGTAGCCGGTGCTGCTGCCCGGGTCCCGCTGGTCGTCGTGGATGCGGACCGGCCGGCCGCCGCCGGACCACCAGGTGCCGGTGGCGGGACGCGGCTGCTGCGAGTCCGCCGGGTCGGCGCTGCTCACCGCGAAGAGCAGGTAGCGGCCGCTCTGGTCGAAGTCCAGGCTGGAGACGTGCAGGTCCCCGCCAGTGTGGTCGTCGAACGCCAGCGAGCGGGACAGCAGCCGGCCGCTGGCGGGGTCCAGGTAGACCAGCCGGAAGCGCGGGACGCCGCTCTGGAGATCCTTGGGGAGGCACCGCTCGAAGGCGGCGAGCCGTCCGGTCCGGGGCTGGAAGGCGGCGTTCACGAGCCGGCAGCCGGGGTCGGAGGACTCGAGGAGCCGGCCGTCGTCGACGGAGGCGCCGGCGGCGTCCAGCACCCGCACGCCGGCGGGGTCCAGGCCGTCGAAGACCGTGACGGCGAGCTGCCCGCCGTCGGGGCTGAGCGAGACCTTCAGGGACCCGGCGCCGGCGGGCATCCCCGACCAGCGGTGCAGCAGCGCTCCGTTGGCGTCGCGCAGCACGACGTCGTTCCTGCCGCTGTCCGGGCACGCGGACGCCACGTACGCCAGCCTGGAGCCGTCGGCGGAGCTGGCGATCGGGCCCACGGCGGTCTCGTTCGCGACGACCCTGACCGCCGGGCCGCCGTAGAACGGCACCCGGAAGATGCCCGGCTGGTCGCACGCGCTGGCTCCGGTCGAGCTGAAGTACACCGTGTTCCGGTCCGGGGAGAGCCCCACCGAGTGCTCGGACGTCCCGGCGCTCGGCGCCCGCAGCGTCCGGACGACCTTTCCGGTCCCGGTCGACAGCACCGCGACGCGGCCGCCGAGGTCCGCGACGAACGTCTCCGGCACCTGGCCGGCGGCGATGCCCCGCGTGGTCGTGGTGGGCGCGATCGTGGACGGCGGCGCCGGCGGCTGGTTCACCGTGGGGGCGCTGCGGTGGGCGCCGGACACGCCCAGGCCGACGCCGAGGCCGACGGCCAGCAGCACGCCGGCCACTGACAGCGCCGCCACCCGATGCCGGTGGCGGCGGGCGCGGCGGTGGATCGCCGCGGCGGCCGGCTGGGAGGCCCGCTCGGCGCCGTCGCGGGCGTAGCGCTGCAGCCCTTCCTTCAGCAGGTCGTCACGCATTGGGGACCCCCTCGCGCTCGTCACGGAACTGTTCGGTGAGCGCTTTGCGGGCGCGGTTGAGGCGGCTCTTGACGGTGCCGAGCGGCAGCCGCAGCTGCCTGGCCACCTCGTCCAGCGGGAGCTCGGCGACGTAGTGCAGGACCAGCACCTCACGGTGACGCGGCGCCAGCCGCCGCAGGGCGCGGTGCAGGTCCAGGCGGTCCGCGGAGGCGGCCGGCGCGTGCGCCGGTGGGCCGTGACGTGCCAGCGCCACCAGCCATCGCCGCGCCCGGCGGACGCTGTTGCGAGCCTGGTTGCAGGCGACCCGCCGCACCCACGCCTCGGGCTGGTCGTAGGCGGCGATCCGCTTCCAGTGGATCGCGGCCTTGGCGAAGGCGTCCTGGGTCACGTCCTCAGCCTCGTGCAGGTCGCCGAGGAGCGCGAACATCTGGCCGACCACGCGGCGGTAGGCCGCCGCGTAGAACGCCTCGAAGCTGTCCAGCTCAGCCACGCCGCCACCCCTCCCGTCGATCGTCGCGCAGCCAACACACCGGATGGGCCGGGCGGGTTCCACCGGTCGTGGATTGCGACCGCTTCGTGACCAACGGGTCGCGACGACCCGGTGCTAGGATGCGCCCCGCCATGCCAGCCCGCCCGCCGTGGCCCGGTCTGCATCCCGCCTGGGTCGAGGTCGACCTGGACGCGGTCGCCGGCAACGTCCGCACGCTGCTCGCGCAGGTCGCGCCCGCGCGCCTGTGCGCGGTGGTGAAGGCGGACGGTTATGGGCACGGCGCGGTGCCGGTGGCGCGCGCGGCGCTGGCCGCCGGCGCCAGCTGGCTGGCGGTCGCCACCGTCGAGGAGGCGCTGGCGCTGCGTGCCGGCCTCGACGCCCCGGTGCTGGTGCTGTCGGAGCCGCACCCGGCGACCGCCGACGCCTGCGCGGCCGAGGGCGTCACCGTCACGCTCTGCACCGCCGAGGGGATCGGCGCGTTCGGGGCGGCCGGCGCGCGCCTGGGACGGCCGCTGCGGGCGCACCTGAAGGTGGACACCGGCATGCACCGGCAGGGCTGCGCGCCCGACGAGCTGGAGGGGCTGGTCCGCAAGGCCCTCGCCGAGCCCGGCCTGGAGCTGGAGGGGCTGTTCAGCCACTTCGCGGTCGCCGACGAGGCGGCGCAGCGCCGCACCACCGACGCGCAGCTCGCCGCCTACCTGGCCGCCCTCGACACCGCCGCCGCCGCCGGCTTCCGCCCGCGCTGGCGGCACCTGGCCAACAGCGCCGGCGCGACCCTGCGCGACGACGCCCGCTTCGACCTGGTGCGGATCGGCATCGAGCTGTACGGGCTGGCGCCGAGCGCCGCCCAGGCCGAGGAGGTGCGCCACCGGCTGCGGCCCGCCCTGACCCTGCGCGCGGCCGTGACGGCGCTGCGGACCGTGGCCGCGGGCGAGCGGGTCTCCTACGGCCACCGCTGGCAGGCGGAGCGGGCGACGCAGGTGGCCACCCTGCCGCTCGGCTACGCCGACGGGGTCCGCCGCGGGCTCTCCGGCCGCATGCGCGTGCGCATCGGCGGGCGCGACTTCCCCCAGGTGGGCACGATCACCATGGACCAGCTGATGGTCGACGTCGGCGACGCCGGCGTGGCCGTCGGCGACGTCGCCACCCTGCTCGGCGACCCCGCGCGCGGCGAGCCCGGGGTCGGCGAGTGGGCCGCCGCCCTCGGCACCATCGACTACGAGATCACCTGCGGCCTGGCCGCCCGCCTGGCCAGGACCTACCGCGGCGGGCCGGCGTCCTAGGCCAGCTTGGCCGCGATCGAGGCGGCGGAGCGGAGCACCGAGCCGTCGGCGCCCTGGGTGGTGGTCACGAACGTCTCCCGCGCCATCGCCTCGTCGATCATGTCCTGCAGCAGCTCCAGGAACGAGACCATCGGCTTGATCCACAGGTACTTGGCCAGCGAGCCGGGGATGGTGTTGATCTCGTTGACGTAGACGGACTCGCCGTCGCACAGGAAGTCCAGGCGGGCGACCCCGCGGACGGCGGCGACCGTGGCCAGCCGCCGGGCGGCCGCGACGATCTGGCGCTCGACCTGGTCGGGCAGGGTGGCCGGCAGCTCGCGCGGGGCGCTGGTCATCCCCTCGGCGCCGACGTACTTCTCGGCGTAGCTCAGGATGCGGGTTGAGGTGGAGGTCTTGGTGGGCCGCTCGATCGCCGACAGCTGCGGCTGCGGCCAGGTCCGCAGCGCCACGTTGATGTCGAAGGCCCGTTCCAGGAACGGCTCGACCACCGCGCCGCGGCGCATGTGCACGCTGCTGGCGACCAGCGCGCGGGCGGTCGGCAGGTCCTCCACGATCTCGATGCCGATCGAGGAGCCACCGAAGCGCGGCTTGACCAGGTAGGGACCGCCGAACGGCAGCTCGCCGTCCTGCTCGGCCGCCAGCAGCACCCGCGGCAGCGTCGGCAGGCCGGCGGCGGCCACCACCCCGCCGAACGCCAGCTTGTCCATGCCCAGGCCGGCGGCTGCCGCGCTCGGGCCGGTGTAGCGGATGCCGCACAGGTCCAGCGCGCCCTGCAGCGTGCCGTCCTCGCCGGGGCCGCCGTGGCAGCAGATCACCGCCACGTCGCAGTCCAGCCGTCGCGGCGAGCCGAGCCCGCGCCGGTCCAGCACGAAGCCGCCCTCCGGGCCGAGGACCAGGTGCGCCGCCCTGGCCTGGTCGGGGACGCCGCCGGCGAACGCGGGCGCCTCCAGGTCGGGCGGCACCTGGTGCCAGCTGCCCGCCTTCGACCAGTAGAGGGCGGTCACCGCGCGGCCGTCGTCCAGCAGCGTGCGGCACGCCTGCAGGCCGGTGAGGATGCTGACATCGTGCTCGGGGGACGGCCCCCCGAAGATCACGGCGACGGTGGCCACGGGCGACGGCTCCTCTCGGTGAGTGTTCGGAAGCTGTTTGCTGGGGTGAGTTTGACGCGGTTCCCCGTTTCATGTGGGGGGAGCTCGCTCCCCCCACATGCCCCCCCAAGAGCCCGGCCGCCGCGGTGGCTCGGCCTGGTGCCCCGATTTCAGCCGGGTGGCTCAGACACTCTCTCAAGGGTAGTGGTCGGGCAGGTCGTTCTCGTACAGGACGGCGTCGTCGGTGTGCAGGTGGGCGCGCACCCAGCCGACGCCCTCCTCCCTGGTGCGGACCAGGGTGACGGCGGCGGCGTCGCCGACGCCCTGCAGCAGCGCGCGCCGGTTGGTCCGCCCGACGATCACCACGTCGGTCGCGGTCGCGGCCGCCTTCCGCGCGAAGGCGACGTTCTCCGGGTGCTGGCGGCGCCCCAGCTCGACCATGCCCGGGGTGACCACCGCCCGCCGCGCCCCGTTGCGGCCACAGCGCGCCAGCAGCTCGACGGCGGCCTCCGCCCCGCGCGGGTTGGAGTTGTAGGTGTCGTCGATCACCACCACGCCGCTGGGCGCGGTCGCCAGCTGCCGCCGGTGCGCCGGGGTCGGCAGCGAGGCCAGCGGCCCCGCCAGGGCCGCGGTGGGCACGCCCAGCGCCGCCGCCACCCCGACCGCGCAGGCGGCGTTCATCGGGAACACGTCGGCGGCCAGCGTCCCGACCGGCTCGCCGCGGAGCAGCAGCCGCGCCCCCTCCTCGCCGGCCTCAACGTAAACCTCAGCTTGAGGGTCGAGCTCGGAGCAGCGGATCAGGCGCACGCTCGGCGCGACCCGCCGCACGGCCGCCTCGATGCGCGGCTCGTCGCCGTTGACGACCACCACCTCGGCGCCGTCCACGATCTCGGCCTTGGCCGTGGCGATCGCCTCCAGCGAGCCGAAGCGCTCCAGGTGGACCGGACCGAGCGCGGTGATGACGCTGACCTTCGGCGGCAGCCAGCGGGTCAGCGCGGCGATCTCCCCCGGCCCGTAGGTGCCCATCTCGGCGACCAGCACCTGCACGCCCGGGTCGAGGTGGTCGTTGACGGTGCGGGCCAGGCCGAGGGCGTTGTTGAAGCTCGCGGGGCTGGCGACCACGTTGCGGCTCGGCGCCAGCAGGTGGCGGACGTACTCCTTGGTGGTGGTCTTGCCGTAGGAGCCGGTGACGGCGACCACGGCCGGCGCCAGCCGCCGCATCCGCTCGGCGGCGCGGTCGACGTAGCGGCGCGACAGCCGCCGCTCCAGCGGCGCGGCCGCCGCGGCGCCCAGGTCGACCAGCAGCGGCACGGCGAGGGCGAGCAGGGCGGCGGCGGTCGGGCCGGCGCCCGCCAGGGCGGCCGCCGCCACGGCCAGGCCGGAGAGCACGGCGCTGGCCGCCGCCAGCCGCCGCAGCCGGGCGGTCCAGCGCAGCGGCGCGGTGCGCCCGCGCAGGCCGAGGCCGAGCGGCCCGGCCGCTGCCAGCAGCGCGGCGGCCAGGCCGGCCGGCGCCCACACCGCCGAGGCGGCGGCGGCCGCCAGCGCCAGCGCCGCCAGCAGCCGGTTCGCCCAGCCGCAGCCCCACCAGCGCAGCGCGAAGCGGCTGGCCGACCCGGGGATGTAGTGCTCCCGCTGCGCCACCCGCAGCCAGCGGACCGCGGCGACGGCCGCGACCAGGACCCCGGCGGCGACCACCAGCAGGTTCACGGGTAGTGCTTCCTGAGGGCCGCCCGCGTGGCAGGGTGGTCCAGCACGGAGAAGTGGTCGGCGCCCTCGCAGACCGTGAGGGTCGCCCGCGCCAGCAGCCCCTCGGCGGCGCGCGCCGCCGCCACCGGCGCGACCGTGTCGCGCTCCCCCCAGACCAGCTCGACCGGGCAGCCGATGGCCCCCAGGTCCTGGTCGTAGCGCTCGTTCACGGTCCGCACCAGGACCTCCCGCATCACCCCGGACGCCCGCCGGTAGTCCTCGGAGCCGTGCCGGCGCCTGGCCCGCTCCATGCGCCGCTCGCCGACCAGCCCCAGCCGGTGCAGCCGGCGCACCAGCCGGTAGCCGAGCGGCGGCCGGCGCGCGGGCGCCAGCCGCACCAGCGGCACGCCGGTCAGCAGCAGCGCCCGCAGCGGCAGCCCGCGGGCCGCCAGCCGCACCGCCACCCGGCCGCCGAACGAGTGGCCGACCACCACCGGCGGCGCCGGGAACTCCGGCAGCAGCGCCGCGACCGCGTCGGCGTACTGCGCCGTCCCCCAGGCGCTGTCGGGCGCCGCCGTCGCCCCGAACCCGGGCAGGTCCACCGCGATCGCGTCCAGCCCCGCCAGCAGGCCACGGAAGTCGCGGTGGTCGCGCCCCCAGCCGTGCAGGGCCAGCACCTTGGGGGGTCCACTCCCCGTCCGCTCACCGAAGATGCGACCGTCCGCGAAGACGCGTAATGCCATGGCGGGAGTCTATTGGTTCTGGCCAGCTCGTGGCCCACTGCGGTAGTCCCCGGTTGATTCGGGGGGGAGCTCGCTTCCCCCCGAACCCCCCCAACTACCCGGCCCGCATCGGGCCTCGCCGTGGTGCGCCGACTCCTGCCTCACACGCTGCGCTGGTACGCCCGAAATGCTCCCGTCGCCAGCCATCCGCAGGCCGCCGTGAACGCCAGCAGCCAGCCGCCGCGCGTCAGCACCAGGCCCCAGTCGACCGACGCGCCGAGCGCCTCGCGGCCGGCCTGCACCGCCCAGTTGACCGGGTTGTAGCGCGCGACCGCCTGGATCCAGCCGGGGACCAGGCGCTGCTGCATGAACCCCGACGACAGGAACACCAGCGGCAGCAGCACCAGCTGCACGGCGGCGATCAGCGTGCCCTCGTTGCGGACCAGCAGCGCCAGGCCGTCGCAGAGGGCGCCGACGGCGGATCCCAGCAGCACCGCGCACACCAGCAGCACGGCCGCGCCCGCCACCCCGCCGGGGAAGCGGGCACCGAGCAGCAGCCCCAGCCCGATCAGGATCAGCGACTGCACCACGGTGACGGCGGCCTGGTAGGCGAGCCGGCCGCTGATCAGCGAGCCGCGGCGCGCCGGGGACACCAGGAAGCGGTCCATCACCCCGCGGTCCATGTCCTGGATCACGGTCATGCCGTTCCAGCCGCCGGAGAACAGCGCGGTCATGATCACGATGCCGGGCGTCAGGAAGGTGATGTAGGAGCCGCCGCCGAAGCCGGGGATCTCCACGATGCGCTTGAACAGCGCGCCGAACAGCACGATCCAGATGATCGGCTGGGCGAGCGTGATCGCCACCCACCAGGGCTGGCGGACCAGGTTGCGGAGGTGGCGGACGCTCATGAACCAGGAATGGGTGAGGGTCGCGGTCATCGGGCGGCTCCTTGGGTGGTCGGGGTCTCGGCGTGGTCGAAGGCGCGGCCGGTGTGGCGCAGGTAGACGTCGTCCAGGGACGGCCGCGCCACCGCCACCGAGGCCACCGGCACGCCCTCGGCCTCCAACGCCTGCAGCACCGCCGGCACCGCGCTGGCGGCGCGGTCGGCGCGTGCCCGCAGCAGCCTGCCGTCCAGCACCACCTCGCCGACGCCGCTGAGCCGGTTGAGGGCGGCGTGGACGCGGCCGTTGGCCTGCGCCTCGCCGAGCTCGACGTGGATGGCGTCGCCGCGCAGCTCGCCCTTGAGGTCCTCCGGGGCGCCCTCGACGACCACGCGGCCGCGGTCCACGATCGCCAGCCGGCTGGCCAGCCGGTCGGCCTCCTCCAGGTAGTGGGTGGTCAGCAGGATCGTCAGGCCATCCCTGGTCATCCGCTCGACCTCCCGCCACATGTCGGCACGGGCCTCGGGGTCCAGGCCGGTGGTCGGCTCGTCCAGGAACAGCACCCGCGGCTGGTGGATCAGGCCCATGGCCACGTCCAGCTTGCGCTGCATCCCGCCCGACCAGGTGCGGGCCACCCGGTCGGCGGCCTCGGCCAGGCCAAGGCGCTCCAGCAGCCCGTCCGCCTGGCGCTTCAGCGCCCGGCCGCGCAGGCCGTACAGGTGCCCCTGCAGGGTGAGGTTCTCGCGGCCGGTGGCCTCCAGGTCGACCGCCGACCTCTGCGCCACGTAGCCGATCGCGTGGCGGACCCGGTCGGGCTGGGCGGTGACGTCGATGCCGGCGACGTGCGCCTGGCCGGCGTCGGGGCGGGACAGGGTGGTGAGGATCTTGACGGTGGTGGACTTGCCGGCGCCGTTGGGGCCGAGCAGGCCGAAGACGGTGCCCGGCGCGACCGTGAAGCCGAGCCCGTCCAGCGCCCGCACCCCGCCGGGATAGGTCTTGACCAGG